>CAIYUD010000199.1 GCA_903929325.1 uncultured Opitutia bacterium
CCCAGCTCTCATTTACGATCGAGTACATAATAACCCTTTGATCGCCACGGGTAGTTCAGCCGCATTGTATGTCGGCACTGGTTTCGCAATGGTCGTGAGTGGAATTATTATCGGCGTCATTGTCGGAAAGTTACTACGTGTAGGCCAAGGTGTCTCCGAGCGGACATTTGCCTATGCCAGCGGCATTAACAACTTTGGCTATATTGGCATCCCGATTACGGCAGCACTGTTTGATAAGGACGTGGTCGGTGTCTTGCTCGTTCATAACGTTGGCGTCGAAGCCGCCGTATGGACAATTGGTGTCGCCCATTTATCGGTACACAGCGGCGTGCGAGTTCTGCGAAACCTGATTCACCCGATGACGATGATTTTGGCGCTCGCGCTTGCAGTTAATTTATTCGGTTTCGGAAACTCGACGGTGCCCGCATTCTTTGGTAAAGTTTGCCATGATGTCGGCAGTTGCGCTGTGCCAGTGGGGTTGATTCTAACAGGTATCTATATGCACGAAACGTTACGCGGGTTTCGCTTTTGGTCTGAGCCCCGTGCGACAATCGGATTTTTACTCGTCCGTCTTTTACTTGCGCCCGTGGTTATATTGCTGGCGGCATCGTTTGTGACAGACCACAACTTGCGTCGCGTTATGTTGGTTCAGGCGGCTATGCCTGCGGGTATCTTCACATTCTTAATTGTCGGACATTGCAAGGGTGACGTTCCGCTCGCTTTACGTGGAACAATTGTAACGTCGATACTCTGTCCATTGACGATTCCCATCTGGATTGAGGTTGGGCGTCGCTGGCTGGGTATTTACAATTTATGAACGTCCGAACGCTTGTTGTTGGGCAGGGGCTTGCAGGCTCACTCCTTGCACGACGTTTATCAACGACCGGGTCGGTTGCCGTTGTTGATCCTGGACAGTCCAACGCAAGTTTGGTGGCTGCTGGATTGATGACGCCACTCACGGGACGTCGCTTTCGCTTAACGTCAGAGTATCCTCAGCTTTTTGCACGTGCCCGTGTTGCCTACACCGCACTGGGCGTCTTTAATCCTGTTACAGTTTACCGCATGTTCGCAGACGCCGAACAACGCTCCGAAGGTTTACGACGAAGTGCTGAACTAGACTGCGCACCCTTTATTCAAAAAGTCACAGATATTCCTGGCCAATTAAGCCAAGACCTAACCGATACACAAGGCGGCGTCCTTATGCATGGGGCTTGGGTAGATTTACCGAGATTTCTTGCAGATACCAAAACATGGTTGGGTGAACGGTTGATTAAAGATCAACTACACGCTCACGATATTGCAGATACACCCACGGGAATTCGTTGGAAAAATATTACCGCTGAACGTATGGTCTGGTGCGACGGATGGCGTGCGATGCTTCCCGGTGGATTATTTTCTAATTTAACTTGGCAACCCGCGAAAGGAGAGTCGCTGGATATCACCTCGGACGCACCCGCTAAAGATTTTGTACTCAATCGAGAAGGTTGGGCTTTGCCGTGTGGTGAAGGGCGCTGGCGGACAGGTACGAATTGGGATTGGGAAGAGCAGGGTGAGCAGGTAACGGAAGCTCAGCGCAAAAAACTCCTAGCAAGATTTCATGGGTATTTTAATCACCCTATTTCAAGCACGGTTACCTCGCAGGCTGCCGGAACTCGCCCATGTACGCGCGATAATCGTCCGTACCTCGGCCAACACGCATCGCGCTTGCGCCACTATATCTTGAATGGACTCGGTCCGCGCGGGACAGTTTGGGCTCCCACGGCAATCGATCACCTTGAATCATTTCTAGAACAAGGTCTGCCCGTACCCGCTGAGCTCGACTATCGCCGAGCATTACTTTCCTGATTAAGGAAGGTAGTAAATCAGGTGGGCAATTGTCCCAAGGTATAAAGCGCCTGCGACAAGGCGTCCCCAGAAACGTTCGGCATCGGTACGATGGGGTGCGCCCCATCGACCCCAAATCCAGCAACAAGCGGCGATGATAACGAGCCCGATAGATGCATCACGCACCCAGCTAGCATCTTCGACCAGGGCATTGAGCACCCAAAGTAAGTAAAGCGCGTAGGCAAAGAGCGGGAATGACATCGCTTGTTTCAATGTCTCCATCCACTCACCCGGACGTGGCAGTAATCGGCTCAATGCAGGAAAGGCCGCTAGGAGTACGTAAGGCAATGCCATGCCGAATCCGATAACGGCGAAGAAGCAAAGGGTCTCCGTGGTTCCGCGTGAAGCATCGAGGGCAAAGCCAAGCGCTGCCCCTAGTCCGGGCGCTGTACATGGCGTTGCCACGACGGTCGCAAGTACACCTGAGAAAAAGGCACCGGTGTTACCTTCTTTGGTGGCAACATTGCTGGCGAGTCCTGTGCCGATTTCAAAAGTGCCAGCGAGTGACATGCCTAAAGTTACCATAAGCACTGCGGTCGCTAATACGAAACCCGTCGACTGCATTTGGAAGCCCCAACCGACGGCGCTTCCGCCTGATTTCAGGGCGAGAATAAGCCCCGCTAAAGCTAAGAAGCTTACAAGCACGCCGAACGCATACAGAAATGCTTGGCGAAGCGTCGTACGGTAATCTGTGCCACCTTGACGTGCAAATGAGAGGACCTTCAGTCCGATGACGGGGAAGACGCAGGGCATTAAGTTGAGTAATGCGCCGCCGAAGAATGCCATCACCAGCATTCCAAAGACTGTCGATGTTTCAGCTTTGAACGATTTGCCTGCGAGGCTTGCCGCTAAACCTTCGCGAACTTGAGATGCGGTCAGGAGTTCAGAAAGCACGACAGGCTCAGTACCTTTTCGGTAGAAGACATTTAGCGGAATGCCTTGTCGACCGAGTTTGCGAAGTTCTTCGGTGATGGCTGGATCTTTGCGTGTCCAATCCGCCTTTAAGGTAACCACGTTAGCTTTGGCGAAATCACGCTGAAGGTCTTCGTCGTGGTAAACGCGCTTATTAACCTGACAGGTGGCACACCAGCGCGCCGTGAAATCAACAAAGACAGTTTTACCTTCCGCGATTGCTTTGTTCTGGGCTTCTAATGTCCATGGCTGCCAGTTGGGCTCGCCGGTAGCCGTCGGTGCCTGCTCTGTGTTCACGCTTCCGCTGCTTTTAGGTACTTTCGCTTGTTCTTTAGGTGAAACCAGGACGACATTCACCCAGTGTGCTTCTTGGGAACGGTTATCTTTAACCAATGCAATGTAGCTCAGTGCACCTGAATCGAGAGCTTCGGGAGCATCTTTCAGGCTGAGTGTGGTGATGGCTAATCCAGAAGGCTTCCCGTTAACGGTCGCCGAAGTCATCGCTAAAGGTCCGAAGGTTGCGGAAGGGTTAACAAAGTTACGTGTTGGGAACCATTCGATGGGTCCAAGCACAGTGCCGAGTGTTCTTCCGGACAAAACTTCCGTTAGACGAAGTTGATCTGTTGGCTCGCTGGTACGTGTGTACTCAACGGTATATGTTTCACGTGGTACACGGGTCCAATCGATAGGTGTCTTTAGGACGGCGCTACTGCCTACTTTTACGCGGAGTACCACATCTGACTCTTGTGGGTAGCAGCCCTTATCATCGCATTCGAGCCAAGTGACATGTCCTTTGATGGTAATCTCGCCTTGGGCATTGGCGGGAATTTTGGCAGTAAGAAAAAGATGGGTTTCACCTTCGTAGACGAAATTCATCACGCCCTGTAAATCAACACGCTTGGGCGCTGGCCATTCAGCTTCGTTGGCAATCTCTAGATGATTACCTGCGGAATCTTCTTGGACGGTCCATTTCCACGCGGGGATGTCTCCGGCATCACCTGGGTTCTTCCAGTAGATGTGGTAGTGCTCATCGCACCTGAATCGGACTGCAAATTGGAATTCTTTACCCGGTACAGCTGCCGAAGAAAGTGCAACGAGTTCGACTTTCGTATGCGCACCCGCTGGCGTTAGTTGCGCATTCAGGGGAATGGCAACGAAGCAGAAGATGAGAGCTAATTGACGCATGGTTTTATACTGAGCGACACCGCGTATGGATAAAGCCTAATGCACCTACGGTCGTTGCTATCCTAAGGGCTTAAGGCACGAGTTTGCAGGGTAGCAGCGCGGCATCCTTCATTCCGTGGATAATCTTCTTATCCGCCGGACAAAAGGTCGCCAGTACCCCGGAGAGGCGTGCGGTATCACCATCCACAAAGTAGTAAGGGCAAAGCCGCAGGCGGCCTTCCATTGGCACTACCGCGCCGTCAGAACGGTAGACGGGGTGACTTAATCGTGCAGGTTTATGGTAATCTTGGAGAATGTGTAATGTCTCGTTCTCGGGATCTAGGCCGTCTTCAATCGCTTCAAGCCAAGCTTCGCGGGAAACGTCGCTACCTAAGGTTACACTGCGTGCACCCCAAGCTGTCTCATGAAAGCCACTTGCTTTGATAATGAGGTTACGTTCGCGCTGGGATGCATTAGCGAGTTCAGACCATTCACGAATAGGACGTCCTTCGACCAAAGGTGCATGGAGTACGGCGCTTGGTGGAAGCTGGGTGCGCTCCATAATCCACGTACGAGGCACAATCCGCATGAGTGTTTCGAGTTGGTCCTCTGGAAGGTTTTCTTTCCAAAACTCTGAGAGCACGGGGTGGTGGAGCAGGGCTAGCCCGAGTTTTTCTTCTTGGAAAGCACGCATCGGGGGCGTGACAACGACGGTGCCGTTTTCGACTGAAGTGAACAAACCGTCGGCACCTTTGACGTTGGCTAAGTCGAAAAGTTCAAAAAACCGGTAGACGAGATCGACGCGACGTGGTGCGCCTTCAACAGGTACGCAAGTGTCTTGACCAAGCGTCATGACGTCGGAGGGGCGTACAACCCAGATGTCGCGCCCACGTCGACGTAAGGTGTCAGCGAGCCATTCAAATTCAGGACGATACGTCGCAGATTCTTCTGAGACCACAACGGCCACGACTGGGTCGGGCGTTTTGGGTGTGAGTGCTGAAAGCGCAGCAAAGAAACGATCTGGCATGTCGGCACCACCGATAACGCTCGGACAGTCGTCGGCATAGACAGCATTCAGGTACGCGGTGAGCCCAATGCCACCCGGAACACTATCGAGCTCCGTTAGCATGAAGCCGTGATCTGTGAGTAATAGGTCAGGTCGGAGAACGACGGGAATTTGGCCTTTGATGGCTCGGTGTCTACCATGAGCGATGAGACCTTCAGGTTTATGACGGTCTAAATATTCTGCGACCCAGGGTGCAAAGAGATCACGGTTCCGTAATAATTTTTTGCCTTGGAATGAACGCGTGTAGAGACGTTCGAGTGCTCGTTGGTATCCTAGACAGGCTTCGCCTATTTTTTTAAGCTCAGCGACTTGTGCGACAGTCAACGGCCATGGCTCAGGCGAGAGTTGCCAGACCTTGCCCTCAAAGAGTGGCTGGTCGAGCAACTTGGTTCTGAGGGTTTCAATCGATGGCATAGGAGCTGACACTCAATCTGTAGTGAGCGGATACAATGGCAAGCGAAGGTCGTGCTTGCTTAGCTGCCGCGGCGTATTTCGGAACCTTGGAAGCGAATAGAGACGCGGTATACCTTCTTCACGCGGGTCAAAATCTGGTGTGTCTTTGGGTCAATCGATTCAGGAACCTCAATGCGGTGCAAATCAACCACAGCATGGAAGCCGCGTTCAGAGAAGATATCGATGAACATGGCAATTGCCA
>CAIYUD010000200.1 GCA_903929325.1 uncultured Opitutia bacterium
GGTAAAATTGGTAAGGCGATGGCCTTTGATGGTGATGGCGGCCTTTGGCTCGATGAATTCTCAGGCTTTACTAGTGATAAAGAGTTTACGTTTTCGACGTGGATTAAAGCGGGAGAGTGCAATCAGCGCGCTGTGCTTTTGCACGCCTCTGGCTTTTATACCAATGATGCAGACGCAACCGGGTTAGAGCTCATGATTGATCAGGGGCGCATCAGTTGGTCGTGTATTCAACAATGGCCGGGTTCAGCTATCGCCATACGGAGTCGCGAATCGCTGAAACAAGACACGTGGATACTTCTCACGGTCACCTATAATGGATTAAGCCGTGCATCAGGTTTACGTATTTATCTCAACGGACAGCTCGCGGAATCCGAAGTCATTCGGGATCACCTGACAGGGCCCGTCGGCGGTGCCACCTTGGAACTCGGATCACGCTCGCGCGACAGTGGATTCCGCAATGGAAGCATGGACGAAGCCAAAATCTGGCGAACAGAACTTACTGCAGCGGAAATTGCCCAAATGGCTGCAATCAAGCCCGATGCAAAAACCTTAGCAGAGCACGCTCTCCTCAAAGGTAACACGGCATACCTCCAAGCCCGCAACGAACTTCGTACCGCTCAGCAAGCCTTACGAAAGTACACTGATTCCATTCCTGTCATCGTGACGATGACGCAGTCAGCGTACACCCGTCCGACGTTCATCCTTAAACGTGGTGCCTATGATCAGCCTGACCTCAAGCGCCCTGTCAGCCCCGGTGTAGTCGACGCAGTCCTTACCTTTCCACAAGGCTTGCCGGCCAACCGCCTTGGACTGGCCCGCTGGCTAACCTCACCTGACAACCCACTGACAGCACGCGTGGCAGTCAACCGCCTCTGGATGCAGGTCTTTGGTCAAGGCTTGGTGCATACCCCTGAAAACTTTGGTCTACAAGGCGATGCACCCACACACCCTGAGTTACTCGACCAACTCGCAATCGATTTCCAAAAAACTTGGGATTCGAAAGCTCTTCTCCGGCGCCTCGTTCTCAGTGCAGCCTTCCGACAATCGTCTGTGGGTTCCGAAAAAAGCGTAACCCTAGACCCACAAAATAACCTTCTGTCGCGCGGGCCAACTCAACGTCTGACGTCCGAAATGTTACGTGACCAGGCGCTCTTTGCTGCGGGTATGCTCGTCGAAAAATTTGGCGGGCGGAGCCAGAGTGGCGGTTCGTCTGTCGACGAATACAAATCAGATCCCGGCGAGAGCAATCGCCGTCGCAGTCTATACACTTATCGGAAGCGAACGATGCCGCCGCCCAGCCAACAAATTTTCGACGCAGGTTCACGTGAAGTCTGCCAAGTCCGTCGCCTGACTACCAATACACCTTTACAGGCGCTGGTTTTACTCAACGAACCGATTTATTTTGAATGCGCGCGCGGACTCGCTGAACGTTCAACGCGTGAAGCGAACGATGACATCAAGCGTATTGCCCATGCTTTTAAACTTATCTGTGGGCGCGCACCCCGTTCCACTGAACTAGCGACTTTGACTGAACTGTATCAGCAACAACGCACAGATTTTTCCAAAACTCCCGAAGAAGCACGCAAAGTTTGCGGGAGGGTCGATGCAGGTCTTGCCGCGCTCACCCTTGTCTGTTCAACGCTGATGGCATCCGACTCGGCCATCACCCTACGCTAAGATGCACCCACAACGCCCGCCCACTTACGATGAATTGATGTCGGTCACTCGCCGACACTTCTTAGGGGCGTCTGCCCTAGGTTTAGGCGCCTTTGCACTCAGGCAGGTAATGGGAAGTTCGCTACTTGCTGCCGACGCGCCTGTGCCGCTTGCCGGGGGCCTAAACGGGCTACCCGGATTGCCGCATCACCTGCCCAAGGCGAAACGCGTCATCTACCTTTTCCAAGCGGGTGGTCCTTCTCAATTTGAGACATTTGACCCGAAGCCTCTGTTACGTCAGCAGAACGGACAAAGTTTACCGGAGAGTGTGCGCGGCGGACAGCGCTTAACCGGTATGAGTGGCAATCAGTCAACATTGCCCATGGCGGGAGCGTTCACTGATTTCAAAAAATATGGTAAAGCAGGTATCGAAATCAGTGATTTATTACCTCATACGGCCAAAGTGGCAGATGAGCTGTGTGTCATTCGTTCGATGCATACGGAGGCAATCAATCATGATCCTGCGATCACATTTTTTGCATCTGGCAGTCAGATTGCCGGACGCCCTTCGATGGGAGCATGGATGTCGTATGGATTAGGTAGTCTCAATCAGAATCTCCCCGCTTTTGTCGTTCTAGTTTCTAAGGACGCAACGCGCGATCAGCCTCTGTATTCTCGCCTTTGGGGCAGTGGTTTTTTGCCGAGTGAACACCAGGGTGTGCAATTCCGTGCCGGCAAAGAACCGGTACTCTACCTGACTAATCCCGAAGGTGTGTCTCCGCATGCACGTCGTTCAATGTTGGATGCGCTTGCAAAACTTTCCGCAGAAGCACGTCAGCAGAGTCTAGACCCAGAAATCGATGCACGGGTGGCACAAGCTGAGATGGCTTTCCGAATGCAAACGAGTGTACCCGAGGTCAGTGATGTTTCGGGAGAGTCACAGGCAACCTTTGATCTCTATGGTCCTCAGGCCAAAGTTCCGGGGACATTTGCTGCCAATTGTTTACTGGCACGTCGATTGGTCGAACGTGGTGTACGCTTTGTGCAGCTCTTCCATCAGGGCTGGGATCAACACGGTAATCTTCCGGGTGGAATTCGACGTCAATGTAGCCAGACCGATCAAGGTTCCGGGGCACTCATTGCAGATTTAAAACAACGCGGACTCCTTGAAGACACTTTAGTTGTCTGGGGTGGTGAGTTTGGTCGCACTTCCTATTGTCAGGGTCAGATGACCAAGGATGACTACGGTCGCGATCACCACCCGCGCTGCTTCAGTATCTGGATGGCAGGCGGTGGCGTTAAAGCTGGTCACGTCCACGGACAGACCGACGAGTTCGGCTACAACATCGTCAACGATCCCGTTCATGTGCATGACCTGCATGCGACCATGATGCACTTGATGGGTGTAGACCATGAGAGACTCACCTTTAAGTTCCAAGGGCGGCACTACCGATTAACCGATATTGCGGGGCAAGTTGTCCAAGGAGTCGTGGCCTAACTTCTATAAACTTCGACCATCTGTTGGGGTTAAATAACTGAAGATTACCTCGATGCGTCTATTTCTTACTCTACTCGTAAGCAGCTCGATACTCTTTGGCCAAGGCGGACCCCCAGGTGGCGGGCCGCGCGGCGGTGCCGGAGGCGGTGGTGGCCCAGGAGGCGGCGGACCCGGTGGCGGTGCGGGTGGTCCACGTCGAAACCAGACGGTCGCCAAGGCCCTGGATATACCCTACCAACCTCTGTGGATTCCTCCCTTGATTGAAGGGAAATCGTTTAACCTCAGCGTCGATACAGGCAGTCGTACATTTATCACCGGCACCACCCCTACCCTGAGTTTTAATCAGATGGGTTTTTGGGGTCCGACCCTTGTCTTTAATAAAGGCGATACCGTTCAGATTAACGTTAAAAATAATCTGAAAGAGGTCACGACCGTTCACTGGCACGGTTTACATATTCCTGCTGCAACCGACGGCGGCCCACATCAACCGATTGAAGCGGGGGCGACATGGACGCCTTCATTTAAAGTTGATAATAACGCTGGTACTTACTGGTACCACCCTCACCCCCACGAGTTGACCCAAAAACAATTCACCATGGGAGCCGGTGGTTTAATTATTATTCGCGATCCCAACGAATCACGCTTGGCACTCCCGCGTACTTATGGCGTCGATGACATCCCCATTGTCCTGACGAGCCGTCGATTTAAGTCGGACAACTCATTTAGCTACAATGGTGATCACGATAAATACGGTGACTACGGCATGGTGAACGGCGTACTGAATCCTCAAGCCAAGCTACCCGCACAGGTGGTGCGTCTGCGTATTCTGAATGCTGAAATTGAACGCGCCTACATCTTGGGCTTCCCCGATAATCGTACATTCTATGTTATCACGACGGATGGCGGCCTAGTGGATAAACCTATTCCTGTAAAACGCCTGCGTATGGTTGTTGGTGAACGTGCAGAAATTCTCGTCGATCTATCCAACGATAAGCCAGGCACGTCGCTTGACTTAATGGCATACAATTCCAATCAGACCTTTGGATTCCCAGGTGGTGAACCTGATAAAGGCGGCGATAACGGCAGCTTGCTTAATAACTCGGACTTTAAGGTATTGAATTTACAGATTACCGCATCGACACCACGGCACATCAGTCAGATTCCCAGCACCTTAACGACTAACCGTTTCCCGCTGGAATCGGAAGTTACTCAGAAGCGCACGATTAAAGTTACAGAGGGTCATCCATTCTTCACCCTCGATAACAAATCGTTCGATATGCATGTGGTTGATCAAGCCGTGAAGCTTGGTGCGACGGAAATGTGGACGATTACCAATAATGAAGTCTTCGGACACGCCTTCCACATTCACGACATCCAGTTTAAAATTGTTTCACGCAGTAAGGGTGAAGTCGCCGACTTTGAAAAGGGCTGGAAGGATACGGTTTACGTACCAAAGAACCAATCGGTTACAGTCATCGCTAAGTTCGAAGATTTCGCCAGCGATACGGATGCTTACATGTACCACTGTCACATGGCTAACCATGAAGACGGTGGTATGATGGGGCAGTTCTTAGTATCCAAGAATCCTGCAGGCCTGGAACGTAATGCCAAAGGTGCCATCACCTTCCGTGCTAAAGTTGAGCACCCGGTTACAGCTGCCATGGCCGATGCTGCAGCGAAACAAGCACTGACCCCTGCCCCAGCTTTCTCAGGTAAGACCAGCGACGGCGCATCGGTGAGCTTGGCCAGCTTAAGTGCGGCCAAGCCCGTTGTACTTTACTTCATCGAGAAAGAATGTCCCTGTTCGCGCGATGCGGCTGTCTACTTAGAGCGCGTCCAAGCTGCCTACGGTAAAGATGTCACCGTCATCGGTGTCATCAATGCGACCCCTGCTGAGGCTCGTACGTGGTCAACATCAGCCAAGGCAACCTTCCCGGTGATTACGGATGAGGATTGCACAATCATTCACGCCTATAAGGCCGAACGCAGCGTCAGCAGTACCATTATTGCTTCTGGAGGTGGCATCGTGAAAGCCTACCCAGGTTATAGCGTACAAACCTTAGAGGATCTCTCAACTCAGGTTGCGAAGCTTTTGAATAAACCTGTACGGAAGATTGCTACGGAAGGCGCACCGGTTAAGTTAACCGCAGGTTGTACTTTCCCTGAATAAGTATTCGCCCAGACGGTCATTTCTCTGTCTTGTGTAGCGAGAGGATTGGTCATGCACATTTTAATCGCTTCTGATAAATTCAAGGGGTCGCTTAGTGCGACTGAAGTCGCCCATCACTTGCGCGATAGCCTTCATACAGTTTTCCCAGGTGCGACTTATGACATCTGTCCTATTGCCGACGGCGGTGAAGGCACGACCGAGGCTATGGTAGGAGCCATGGGCGCCGATTGGCACGACGCAGAGGTCGTCGATGCTCAACATCGGTCGATCAAGGCTCGTTATGCTATCGTGCATAAAACTCACCAAGCCGTGATGGAAATGAGTGCAGCTAGCGGACTCCATCGTGTCACGGATATCCCCCTGCGGCCTTCCACGGCCTCAACCTTGGGTACGGGAGAGATGATGGCCCAAGCCGCCAATCAAGGCGCTCAATCAATCCTTATTGGTATAGGCGGAAGTGCCACGAATGACGGCGGGCTCGGTGTCGCTATTGCCCTCGGCTACCGTTTTCTACGTCAAGGCAACGTCATACAGCCCACGCTCGAAACGCTTCTCGAAGTAGATCAAATTCTCCCCCCAGTCACGCCCTGGGTGCTTCCCGTTCAAGTAGCCTGTGATGTCGACAACCCGTTACTCGGACCGCGTGGATGTACGCGCGTTTATGGTCCTCAAAAAGGCGTCCAAGATTTTGCATGGTTCGAGCAACACCTCGCGCATCTGGCCTCCCTTGCTAAGCGTGACCTCGGGAAAGATTTTCAGAACATTCCAGGCGCGGGTGCCGCCGGCGGCCTTGGTTTTGGCCTGATGGTTTTTGCTCATGCTCAATTAGTACCAGGGTTCGAACTTATCTCTGAGCATATGCAACTCGCGCAGCGGATTCAAAACGCTGATATGGTTTTTACCGGAGAAGGCCGGATGGATGCACAGAGTTTACAAGGCAAAGGCCCGGTCGGGGTAGCACACCTTTGCCAAAAACATCACAAACCGGTTATCGGAGTCGTTGGCAGCTATGAGAAAACTGCGGCGCTTGATGCTATCTTTGACTTGTTAATTGCGATTAAGCCCGAAACGATGGACCTTGCAGACGCGATGAAGCGCACCCCCGAACTCATCCATGATGCGATTAATGAACATAGGGAAATACTCGTTAGAATCTCGACGGAGTTATAAAGGAATTCACATACCATGATGAAAAAAACATTGGTCTACATCTCTGCCCTCTTGTTGCTCGCTGGCGTTTACTGGGTCGTGACGGCGATGCTGAGCGGCCCAGCGCATGATTCAGTCTTTACCCTCTCGGATGAGCTCGCGGTAGACTATGTCGACCATGCCGGTGACAGTCCGACGCTCAGCCGTATCGTAAAAAAAGGGAAGCATCCCTTTACAGCTGGTCAAGTTGTTGCCTGGGCAGACCTCGACAACGCTTTAGGCAAACACCTGAATGAGATTAAATATGGTGAAGCCGACGGAGTTGCGATCTTAGGCGACTATGTGCTCGTTGGTAATGCAGCCGAGATGGTCAAATTCGTACGTGAGCACGGCTACACCAAGCAACGCGGCATTATACGTCTACGGGAAACGGACACGACGTTCTATGTCGACGTCGAGATTGAAGGAAAGGACGGCGAGACGCTTCGAGTCCTCTTACAATCCGACGGCACTGAACAAGGTAAAGGGTAGTCCTTTTACTTTTTCAGACTTTTCAATTTTAGTAAAATGTCAGGGTTAATGCTGCCAGCAGGTATTTCCATAGTCACACTATCCGTGCCGACTTGGGGTGCACCATACGTTGGCGTCCATTTCACATAAGCTGCATTCAAGCTTTCAGTTGATCCACTCGCCAAAAAGAAGGCGCCCCCCATTGTTCCCCATGTGCCGTCCCCAGCAGACCGGGTGATGGGGGTTAAGCTCTTTACGGAGCGCCCAGACCAAAGTCGGTAGAGTGCCAAACGGGGAACTTCTGCGTCCATGCCGCCGTAATTTTCAAGGAACGAGCAGATACTTGTGAGGGTTTTGACGGAGCCAAATTTCCCGTTGGGATTACTGATGGTAGCCAACTTTTTCCATTCACCTGAAATTTTCGTATCATAGATGTAGTAAGTCGTGTCGGTAATGCCCCATTTTGCCGGTTCTTTTTTTAAGTAAAAATGAAAGGTTTCATTCACGACCCAGGGTAAGTTCATGAGTGTTTGCTGACCCACCCCTTCGCCGCCGAAGCGTTGCGCAATATCGAGCTCAGGACTTTTATAGGTAA
>CAIYUD010000201.1 GCA_903929325.1 uncultured Opitutia bacterium
CTGTGAGTGTGCGATAAGTGGTTGGAGTTATGTTCGGCTCGTTGTCATCGGGGATAATCATCTCAGGCATGCGTTGAACGGTAAGCTCGAGCCATGCGCCGGCGCTTGGACGGCCTAAGCTATCGACAGACTCTCCGTAAGCTCGGATGACAAACGTATCGGATCGGGCTGAAAGACTTGAGCCCATTGCATTCAGAATATCCGACTGTAATAGAAGTCCGGGTGCTCCCAGTGCACTTTGAGCTGAGCCTTCGGTGCTGGTAGCGGAGAGCGCCTTACCCATCGGGTGACGACTCGTGTTGGTTGCAAAAGTGCCGTTGTAGGGCGCGGCGTTATTAATGCCCGAAGCGTCGATAGCTGCTTGGAGTGGGCCTTTGAGGCCCATGTCTTTGTTTGCGGCGGCATCCGCTACGAGGCGACGATTCACAAAGTCCGAAAGACTCATGAAGGGCCCGCGCAAGCGGACCTGAATGACAATTTGCTCAGCAAGTATATCAATTTCTGTATCCGTGAGAGCGCGGAAGCGAGTAGCCGTGTTAGTCGCATCGTGATCTGCAATAACTTTGTCGAAGCGCGAGAGAGGGCTTAAGCCTGTCGCCGCTTTGGTGGCTCCGGGGAGTTGTTGATTACGTAATCCGGCGAGTACAGCCTTCCACGCTTCTTTGGAGGTCGAATTAATATTGAATGAGCCATCATGAAGCATGGCCTTAGCGGTTTTTGCTGGATTCTTAAAGTCTGCTAAAGTGTTGGCTGCGCGGATGAGCCAGGAGATGCGCTTATTGCTTAAAGGATTTCCGCCAGCTTGGAGCGTCGTGAAGACATCACTCAATAAAGTTGGTTGTGCTGGATCCACTTTAGGAATGGATCCGCCAGAAGCTGATACATAGGTTGAAGGCTCATTCGCGTATGCACCTGAGAAGAAGTAGCGGTCGTAAAGTGCGTGGTTAGAGGCCCAAGTAGCGTCGTAGCGTGGCTGGCGCACGTAGCCCCAACCTGCGGTGAGACCAGCGGTGGTGCCGTTAACGGTTCCCGATGAATTGATTGGCCAGTCGATAAGTTTGGCGGGATCAGACAGGCCTGGCGCGCAGTAGCTATTGCCGATGGTTAACCCTGCTTGCAGGTCGATGTGGGTGTAGTCGACGCTGCCAAGTCCTGCGAGCGAGAGCAGCGGGCGCGTGGGTACCTGATAAAGTACGACGCTTGTTTGGCCACCACCCGCACTAGTCGTGGATTTGCCCCAGTAGCTATTATTACGCACACCGGTCATCTCGAACTGACTGATGAGTGCGTCAGGTTTTAGGAAGTCGACGCTCCATCCAGCAGGGCCGTTGGCGTCGCCATCCTGAAGGCGGTAGTCGAGGAGTTGGGCTCGTTGATTAACAAATAGAGGAGACGGTGTATCGGTGCGCTGGCTAATCACTTTGCAGTCGTCCCAGCCGCGGGCTTTGATGTCGACCATCGCAAACGGAACTGGGCTGGGCGCATTCGGCGCGATATCAGTACTGGCTACGACAGTGGTTGAGAGGGAGCGGGAGAGGAACTGGATACGGTGGATGAGGTGTTCGTCACCCATATCTCCTTCTGGGTTATTATTAATGCCATACCAAGTGCGCGCAGCTGCTTGGACAACGGTGCCGTTATCCATCTGATTGTAGGCAAGGTGGAAATCGAGCTGACCTGTTTCCCAAAGGAATGAACCCGTGGTGTTAGCTGCTGGGTTGTCAGCGCGGTAGCCAAAGCCAGCGGTCACGCGAATGGCGCGTGAGCCGCCGAAAGTCGAAGGGTCGGGCGGGCTTGGAAACCGGTACACCAAGCTTTGTCCAGTACTACCATAGTTGAAAACGCCAGGGATGTTCTTTATCTCACCTGTACCCGTGGCATCAGCGTAGACGACTTCACCGGTCTGAGCGGTGGTTAGTGGTGATGCGCAGAATGTGCGCACTTCGCCAGGCTCTAGGCGTATGCTGCCATTGGGGCCGACATTGGCATTGCCCGACGCGCTCGCGGGATTCGTCAGTGTTCCTCCGTTATTCAGAATGCGGAAGGTTAGGCCACGACCATAGTAGTAGGTTGGTTGAAATTCCATCCAGCCGATCTGGGCACCCGTGTCGGAGCGCTGGAAGTTGAAGTTCATCGAATACCACTTCCCGAGTGTGAGGCCCATGCCGTTGAGCTCGAGGGGTACATTGTATGGGTTGTGAATCGTCACCCGTGGATCCATCGTAATGCCAAGTTTAGCATCGGCCGCAGTGGTGCCCAACCACAGCACGTTGAAAATGAAAGCGGTACGCACAACGTTCGGTGCGAGCTTCATCGAAGTGTGCGCGGAAATTGGACCCCATCCGGGGCCGTAATTCGCGTGGCTGTTTAGGTTGGGTAGAGCGATAAAGTAATTTTCTGGGTAATAAGGTCCACCGCCTGCCGCGTTCTTTCGCGACATCATCGCTGGATTAGCACGGAAGGCATAATATCCAGGGTGTCCTTTGTAGCTCGTAACTAAACTCGTGCTATCCCCGATGGCATAACTGAATGGCTCGGCGCCGCGAGCGA
>CAIYUD010000202.1 GCA_903929325.1 uncultured Opitutia bacterium
CAAATCGAAATACGTCAACGTGCGGCCTTTGAAAAGAAACTAGGACAAGAAGAAGCTTGGTCGCGCCGGAGTCCTGGCGCCCAACGTAAGCGCTCCGAAGCCCGCATGGAAGCCCTACGAAAGATGCGCAGTGAACGTACCGGCTGGAGACAGTCCACTGGGAGTGCGACGATGTCGGTCGCCGAAGCTGATCGCTCTGGCGTGCGCGTGGTCGACGCCGAAGGCATCAGCTTTACTTACCCGAATGCCACCGTGCCGGTCATTCGTAATCTCGATTTAGTGCTCCGTCGCGGTGACAAAATTGGCCTCATCGGACCCAACGGCGCAGGCAAGACGACGCTCATTCAAATTCTCTTAGGTCGACTGACGCCAACAGGCGGCACGATTAAACACGGCACACAGCTTGAAGTTGTCTACTTCGACCAGATGCGCGACCAGATTGATGACAAGAAAACTGTCGCTGAGAATGTCGCCGGAGACTCGGACAATGTATTCGTCCAAGGGCGCTCCCGTCACGTCATCAGCTACCTGCAAGACTTCCTCTTTGAACCTTCGCGCGCCCGTTCCCCTGCCCGCATGCTCTCAGGAGGCGAACGTAACCGACTCCTCCTCGCTAAGCTTTTAACGAAACCGGCCAACGTTCTCGTCCTCGACGAACCCACCAACGATCTCGATTCGGATACACTGGATGTCCTCGAAGAAATCTTGGTCGATTATCAAGGCACCTTATTACTCGTCAGCCACGACCGCGACTTCCTTGACCACGTCGTCACCAGCACTCTTGTTTTTGAGGGCAACGGCACCATCACTGAGCACGCCGGCGGCTACACCGATTGGCGCGAAGAAGTAGCTCGATTAGCAAAAACATCCGCTGCGTCGAAACCGGAGACCAAGACAACGGCGCCTTCCTCCAAATCGGCCACTTCCGCCAACAAGCCTGCACGCAAGCTCAACAACAAGGAACAACGTGAACTCGCCGAACTGCCTGCTCGCATCGCCGCCTTCGAAAAAGAGCAGGCCGACCTCACCAGCCAACTCGGAGATCCTGAACTTTATAAAGACGGTGGCACTAAGGCCAAGGCACTCCAGGAGCGCCTCGCTGCTGTTGAAAAAGAACATGCCGCCGCCGTCTCCCGCTGGCTCGAACTCGAAGGCTGAAACGAATTAATGACTCTTTCTTAATTCTTAATTCCTTAGCTTGCCTCTTCCCGCTTGCCCCTTGCTCCTTCCCGCTTTGCTGACACATCTTTAGTCCTTAAGCTTTAGTCCTTAGTCTCCCCTCCATCACCCTTTAGTCTCCTCTCCTTAACTTCACTTCCCCATGCAATCCTTGCTCCAAAGTATCCTCGCTGATTTTGGCTGCCAGACCGGTACGATTCACTTCACAGGCGAAGACGGACAACTTAAGCTGGTCGCGCACATCGGCGTACCTGATTTTGTCTTACCCAAAATTTCGACTATTCCTTTCGGCAAAGGTATCGCAGGTTGTGCGGCTGAACGCAAAGAGGCAGTGCAGCTTTGTAATTTACAGACAGATACGTCAGGCGTTGCCCGACCTGATGCCAAAGCGACGCAAGTGTCAGGCGCTTTAGCGGTACCACTCATTTCAGCTGACGGCAAAGTGCGTGGCGTGCTGGGTATTGGTAAAGTTGTGCCCTATGAGTATACGGCCGAAGAGACGGCAAAACTCAAGGTGCACGCTCAGGCTATTGTGGGTACTCTGGCCTAAGGCGCCTTACGCCTTCCCTTCTGGGTGCATTTACTTAAAAAGGCGTAACCCCAACCCTTATGTCTAAAACGACATCCAAGGATGATGGCGTACACAGCGAGGCCTTTCTGGCTCGTTTGATGCGCAATCAACTCAAGCTCTCCATCGCCTGCGCGCTGACTTTCGTCGGCGTACTACTTGCCCTACCCCTGCTTAACTATTTCCAACCTGAATGGATGGCTGTGCGTGTGGCAGGATTCACACTCACATGGCTCATCTTAGGCGTTCTCTTTTTCCCGTTCGTCTGGGTGATTGCCTGGGTTTTTATCCAACGCTCACTCGCACTCGAGTCTGCTGAGGCCGCAGAATCCAAAGGAGGCCAACGATGAACCCTTTGCTGTCAATCGGCTCGGTTGATCCTTGGATAGCTATTTGCTCACTGGCCACCGTACTCATTACGGTTGCGATGGGATTCTGGTCCGCAGGACGTTCGAAGTCGGCAGGCGACTTCTTTGTCGCTGGTCGTTCCGTTTCTGTTGGTTGGAATGCCTCGGCAATTTCCGGCGAATACCTTTCAGCTGCGTCCTTCATGGGTGTCGCTGGTATGGTGATGACGAGTGGCTACGACGCCCTCTGGTACCCGGTCTGTTATGCTTGCGGGTATCTCTTCCTGCTCCTCTTCATCGCTGGACCTCTCCGTCGCTTTGGCGCCTATACCATTCCTGACTTCGCCGAGGGTCGGTACGATTCGCCTTTATTCCGCAAGATCGCCGTCTGCTTCGTACTCTTTATCGGCTTCTTTTACACGATGCCCCAAATGAAGGGTGCGGGCACGACACTCGCTTACATTTTCCCAGGTCTTCCTTACTGGGCTGGAGTCGTTGCGGTTGGAGCAGTGATTACTCTCAACGTCTCTCTGGGCGGCATGAAGGGCATCACGCTCGTGCAAGCCTTCCAGTATTGGCTCAAAGTCTTCGCCATCTCGGTACCCATCTTTGTTTTAGCAGCGATTGTGGGCAGCTACAACGATCACCTGGCGACGAACCGCACATCATTTGATAATTCCGTAAATATCGAAAGCGTCGTCGAGCGCCAACCTCTCCCCGCGAAAGCGCCGTCGGACGAACAATGGATTTCTCCGTTCGGAAAACTAACCACAAAAGCTGTTGATGCTTCGCTGGCTGTAAACAAAGACCCAGAAACCAAGGCTCATCTGGAATCCGTTCGTCGGCCTTACTCACTTCTCTACACCTATTCCCTGATTATCGCCCTTGTCTGCGG
>CAIYUD010000203.1 GCA_903929325.1 uncultured Opitutia bacterium
CCGCGGCGCGTCCGCACACGATATTCTCGGTACGACAGTGATCGTTGCAGCCCAGGCCGTAGACCGTAGCTACCTCTACCCGACCGAAGCCCCTCGTAAGTCCTAAAGATGGCGCTTGGAGGCATCAGTCGGTTTGGAAAAGACACGCCAGGTCTACTGACGCGTCCGCTCAACATGTCGACGCCGCGCATTTTTGTCGCTGCCACTCGCATGAACGACGGAAAGACCACAACATGTCTCGGTCTAACCGCCGCACTCGGCGCCATGGGACTAAAGGTTGGTTACATCAAACCCATCGCGCAGCGCGTTGTGCAATCGGGAGATGATCAAGTCGACGAAGATACCCTCTTACTCGATGCCCTCTTTGATTTAGACATCCCTATGGCAGCGATGTCACCTGTAGCCATTGGGCCTGACTTTACCCGCCAGTTTTTAGAAAATCCCGAGACGGTTCGGCCACAGCTAATCGACCGTATTTGTCGGGCGTTTGACCGGGCCGCTTACGGCAAAGACATTATTGTTGTTGAAGGCTCAGGCCACGCAGGCGTTGGCTCCGTCTTTGGCGCTTCAAATGCAGACAACGCCAAAATGCTTGGATCCAAAGCAATCATCGTCGCCGCAGGTGGCATTGGCAAACCAGTCGACGAAGTTGCCATCAATCAAGCACTCTTCCGCCAAGCGGGTGTCGAGGTTGTCGGTGTTATTCTCAACAAAGTCATGCCGGACAAAATTGACTTCATTCGCGAATATGCAGGACGCGGCTTAAAACAACTCGGGTTACCTTTACTCGGCGTCTTGCCGCTACGCGAAACACTTATCTGTCCGAACCTCGATCAGGTTGCTCACGAAACACAGGCACGCTGGATTCACCGTCCCACAGGCAATCGCCGCGTGCGTCGCGTCATCATGGGTGCCATGTCCGCTCGCCGTTCCGCTGAATACTTAAATAAGCCAGGCACACTGTTGATCGTCTCTGGTGATCGCGAAAAACTCTTGGCGGCATTGGCTACCCCAGAAGCGGCCAAATCACTTTCCGGTATCTTGCTGTCGAATGGACTACTTCCGCCAGAGCCTATCGAGAAAGCATTAGCCGCAGTCGGCATCCCCTTGCTCGCAGTTGAGACCGAAGCCTTTGCGGTGACAGCTCGGATTAACAATATGACCGTGAAAACGATGGCTGAAGATGAAGATAAGATCCCCGTCATTCGCGAATTAGTGGCCAATCACGTCGACTTACCTGCTCTCCTTAAGGCGATTCGGTAAAAGTCTTAGCCAGTGCGGAACCTAAGTCATCAATCATTGACTGACTGAATATGGCTTTTCGCCTTATCGCCCTACTACTTGGATTTTTGAGCATTGTTCAAGGTGCACCCGAGCCCTCAACCAAAGCGCCCGTACGCGACTTCGATTGGGTAAATGCAAAGCGCGACCCTAAGGGAGGCTTCTATGAGACTGGGCAACTCACCCGTCCTGTTGGCAAAATCACCGACCTACCTGGCCGTATTCTCGATTTAGCGTGGGTCCTCAAAAAGTCTGTTCTCATTGTTAAGACAACAGATGTGGTTGCTTCACTCGACCCTACCACTCTCGCCATCCTGCAAACATTATCGTTCCCTGAAAAAGACGGTGGTTCGATGCATGGCATTGCAACCAAGACTGACGATCAAGGCGCATGGGTAACCACAGGTGTAAACACACTGATCGAACTGAATGTAACGAAAGAAGGTAAACTTACCTGGGGCCAGAAAATCGCACTTGGGGAGAAAAATAAATCCAACCCACTGGGCCTAACCCTCGAACCGGATGGCAAAACTGCCTGGGTGGCACTGGCGATTGAAAACACGTTAGCGAAAGTTGATTTAGTTAAAGGCGAAGTTATCGATCGCGTGGCTGTCGGCGTGTGCCCCTACGGCGTTGCCCGCTCGGCTGATGGACATCACATTTACGTCAGCAACTTCGGCGGTAGGCGCGCAAAGACCGGCGATAAGACTGAAATCTCGGCTGGCACCGCCGTTCCGGTCGACGATCGCAGTATCGCGCTCAACGGAGTCATTAGCGTGGTGGAGACGCAAGGTAAGCTGCGTGAAAGTTCCCAGATTGCCGTTGGACTTCACCCGACCTCACTCTTACTCGACGGCACAACGCTCTATGTCAGTAACGTCGGCAGCGATAGCGTCAGCGTCATTGATACGATCGCTGGTAAAGTCAGTCGCACCCTCGATACCCGGCCCGACA
>CAIYUD010000204.1 GCA_903929325.1 uncultured Opitutia bacterium
CCAAATGTAAGACATCAACTCCATGAAGATAACCAAAATTAAAGAATCTATCCACAGGCCATATGAAACGCTCTGACGTCTGCAGCAGGCGCACCGCAGCCTCTCGAGTTATCAAATATGCCACCGAGAGGTCACTTGTACGCGTTGGCAAATACAGATAACCCGACGACGACAGATTTCGCCAAATTCGATAGCTCCTCCGCGGATGACTCAGAAGGCGAACGAGCATCGCGCGACCTAAAATTGCCTCCGCGGACAGCGCTATATCCGCATCAGGGGATGCAATCCAGCGTGCATCATCTTCAAGCACAAGGCATACCTGCTCGGATCCTTCGACAATCTTTTGCCAAACTTTTCGGTGGGCGAGAAAGCAACCGACTTCACCCCGAGTTAATCCATAACCCATCGTACTTAAACGAGAAACGTGATCGTAATGCTCACTCCAAGGACATTCCCCTGCTAAAAAAACTGCGGGTGAAAGTTCCGCCTCCATGCCTACACTTTGTGCATGCGCAAAAAATGACTGGGTGCGTATCGAGCCTGCCTGACCAATAACAAATGTGTGCGGCATCCGCGCCATTCATTATTCAGTATAATATGCTCAATTGTCGCAACGTACAATTACATCGGGCATTGCCAGAATACAGTGCATCAGCACCTTGGAACAGAAATGCGCTGTGGTATTTTAATTCCTCTTTTGATTCTTTTTGTCCTGACGCAGACAACAACAGCTGCAGAGAAGCCGAATATCATTTTCTTCTTAGTGGACGATATGGGCTGGCAAGAAACTTCAGTACCTTTTCACACCCAAGTCACTGAACTGAACCGTCGGTATCGTACACCCAACATGGAGAAATTGGCAGCGGACGGTGTAAAATTCACCCAAGCGTACGCGTCAGCCGTTTGTTCCCCGTCGCGCATCAGTGCACTGACGGGCATGAATGTAGCACGTCATGGCGTCACCAACTGGACACTCCAGCGCGACAAGGGACCCGACGGCAGGCACCCTACTCTCACATTACCTGAATGGCCTCTCAACGGTTTCAGTCCTTCTTCAGGCATACCACGAACCGTCAGTGGCACCACATTACCACAACTCTTACGTGCCGCAGGCTACCGTACAATCCATGTCGGCAAGGCTCACTTTGGGGCTATCAGCACACCCGGAGAGAACCCGCTGAATCTTGGATTTGATATCAACATCGCTGGGCATGCTGCGGGCGGACCTGGCAGTTACTGGGGCGAAAAAAACTTTAGCGGCAAGTGGCGTGGTGCTGAAGCCCACTGGGACGTCCCAGGGCTCGAAGCTTACCATGGTAAAGATGTCTTCTTGACCGAGGCACTAACGCTTGAAGCCGTCAAAGCCGTCGAGCAATCCGTAGCCGACCGCAAACCCTTCTACCTCTACATGTCACACTACGCGGTGCATGCCCCTTGGGAAAAAGATATGCGGTTCTATCAAAAGTATATCGATCAAGGACTCAAGCCGGCCGAGGCCACTTTGGCCTCCATGATTGAGGGAATGGATAAATCTTTAGGTGATCTGCGTACCGCTCTCAAACGTCTCGGCGTCGCAGACAACACCATCATCGTATTCCTCTCTGACAACGGCTCACCCGCAGAATGCCCTCCCAATCTCCCCCTGCGTGGCCATAAACTCAATCCCTATGAAGGCGGTGTGCGCGTACCTATGTTGGCATATTGGCCTGGCGTTACGGCTCCCGGAACCACGAACGCCCTGCCTGTAGTTATCGACGATATCTTCCCCACCCTGCTCGATATGGGAAATATCGAATGGAGCAAAAAAGTTTCGCAAACTGTCGACGGCATCAGCCTTGCTCCTGAACTTCGTCAATCAGGAACACTTGAGAACAACCGGCCTATTGTTTGGCATTTCCCGAACAACTACAGCGGCCAAGGTCCTTTTAGCGCATTACGTGCTGGGCCTTGGAAACTCATTTATTTTCACGCCACGCAGAAATATGAACTCTACAACCTTGATGCTGATATCGGCGAAAAGGTTAACTTGGCTGATAAAGAGCCCACACAGACTGCTACCCTTGCACGTCAACTAGGCCAACTCCTGCGTGCACGCGGAGCGCTCATGCCCACTGTCAGCAAAACAGGCGCGCTGGTACCTTATCCAGGGCCTTAATCCTTCGAGCTTTTTCGTAAACGCTGGGCGTAGGCTTCAAAAGTCGCACGGATCTCATCACGTACGCGACGGAAGACAGCCCGAACCTCGTCGGGTGTGCCCGTGGCATGCGCTGGATCATCAAAACCCCAATGATATCGCTGCACCTGACCTGGAAAGATTGGGCAGACTTGATCGGCATTACCACATACAGTAATCACCGTATGCACCGGTTGATTTAAAAATTCGGAGAGATGCTTAGACCGATGCGCCGATGCATCTAAACCAATCTCCTTCAGCACTTCGATTGCGACAGGATGCACAAATCCTGCAGGTTTAGAACCCGCACTGGCAACTTCAATGATATCCCCCGCGGCC
>CAIYUD010000205.1 GCA_903929325.1 uncultured Opitutia bacterium
AAGGCCAGGCACATCAAACATCGACTCTACCACGAACGAACCTGAGACCAGGCCAGCGGCTGCAGGCGCAAGGTACGTAACAACAGGCAGGAGTGCATTGCGTAAGGTGTGCACAAACCAAATCCGAAAAGGACCCAGCCCCTTAGCTCGTGCCGTCCGCACAAAATCAAGTCCGCGTACTTCCATCATCGCGCCGCGTGTGAGCCGAGCGATAGGTGCAGCAACGACAATCGCCAGCGTCAGTGCAGGTAAAACGAGGTGCTCAGGTCGACCCCATCCACAAGGAGGCACCCAGCCCAACCAGCGCGAAAGAACTAAAGATAATAAAGGTCCGATAACGAATGACGGCAGACAAATTCCCACAAGAGAGAAGCCCATCGGAATTCGGTCTAACCAAGAATTTGGACGGGAAGATGCGAGTACGCCAACGGGAATGCCGACAGCAATTGCGAGGGCGAGAGCGGCCAATCCAAGTTCAGCCGAGACAGGCATACGCGGACCCACGAGTTCATTGACTGTCCATCCCTGATACTTCGTCGAAAGACCTAAGTCGCCCTGCGCGAGGTGCGAAAGGTAGCGACCGTATTGGACGTAAACAGGCTGATCGAGACCGTAAAACTTTTCGTAACGCGCCTTAACGGCTGCAGGCATTGCACGATCGGTATCAAAAGGACTTCCTGGAACAATTTTTACTAAAAGAAATGCCGCCGTGACGACGACGAGCAGAACCGGAATAATTTCGCCGAGACGGCGAAGCAGGTAGGAGCCCATTGATTAACGCTCGGTTTCTTTAATCCTTCGCTCGAGCTCCTCGGTGGTCGGCGCAACTGGAATGCCGGTGGCTTGAGGTGTAAAGTCGCGCGTAGCTTTATTTAAAGTATCATACTCACTATCACGCACGGCGCCGGTATTACGCATATGCTCACGACGAAAAGCACGATCCGACTCCGCCTTGCGCTCAATTTGAGCTTGGCGCTCCTCTTGGCTCATGCAGCCAACGAACATCAGGCCTAGGGCAAAAAAGGTGATACGCATGGGACGGCTCTACTTAAGGAAAAACCAGCCCCAAAGGGCAACGCAGGAAGTCACTGGGCTTTTTGCTCCCACCAAAGCCAGAAGCACGATAGGGCTAGGGTATGTCTGGCCTCCCTTCTGCTATCGGCTTTCCTGCCGGCCTCTTAGGCCCTGAGGCCCTCCGGGTCACCGTTTTGACAGGTGGCCCAGGCTGGATCGCCCTAGACAAGCCAGCGGACGTCCCGCTCGAAGATCACCCCTGGCAAGAAGGTGCACCCACCCTGCTGGCTAGCCTTCGCACGCAATTGGCGGCCAACAAGCCGGAGATGCTCCGGTTAAATCTAGCCGAACCCGCAGTTGTCGTTGGACCTGAACCAGAAATATCCGGCATCGCAATTTTAGCTGACCGCACCACACGGCTGGCAGATTGGCGCGAAACCTTAGGCTCTGGTGCACTGAAGTTAACCTACGAAATGATTGCACGCATTGAAGACGCTCCCGAAGAAGGTGGCCTCTGTGACTTGCCCTTACACATGGATGATGTGCGTCAACGTGCAGGCGTTTCCCATAAACGCGGCAAACAAAGCGAGACGCGCTTTACCCCCGGTGAAGTTCTAGGGCGATGGCGTCTATGGACAGCGACCTGTACGTTTGCACGCCGTGACCAAATTCAAGTTCATGCCAACGAGTGCGGGATTCGTATTGCGGGAGAGCTCCGCTATGGTCGCACAGGACGCGTTACCCTCGCTGAGACCGTGGCCAGTGGCCGTTTGAATAAAGGCGGCGACAAGCCCCTGCATCGCAGCGTATTGCTACGTCTCGCTGTGATCGAAGGCATCGTCGGTGGCGAAGCCTTCCGAATTGAAGCACCTCGGCCAGATGACTTCGCCACAGCCGTTCGTCGTCTCACGCCGCGCACGGAGCACAAAAAAGGCCAGGACGAACCTGGCCCGTAACAAAGGCTTCTCAGCCCTGCTTATTTCTTAGCGAGCGCCTTGGCGATCGCTGCCTTGAGACGATTCGCTTTATTGCGATGGATAACGCCCTTCTTGACGGCCTTATCGAGCGTCGAAGCAACGAGTGAACCTTTTTCTTTGGTCGGTGCAGCGTTAAGTTCTTTGATGACGGATTTCAGACGTGTGCGCACGGTGCGATTGCTCGCGGCGCGCTTAGCGGTCTGCCGAATGCTTTTCTTGTTAGCTTTGATGTTTGCCATGGAGGACAACAGGGAAGCCGCCGCCTGCCCCTAGAGTCAATGCCGATTTAGACTCAATCGGGAAAGGGCAACTGAAAGCGGTCACGCGTACGGACGTACCCATCAGGACTTTCCATGCGCCCAATAGGGGCATGTTCAGCCACTTTAACCCGCCAAGTCCCTATATCTGCAAGGCCTGCCCGCACGTGGGCGAGTAGCGCCTCCAAGACGACCAGGCGGTTTTCGCCATAATAACGAATATCCACGACGCGGCATTCAAGCGCTACCGGACAGTCCTTGATTCGAGGTGGCCGAACCCTTTCCGAGGCAACCGTTGCTAGTCCGAGCTTTTCTAATTCAGAAACGCCCGGGGGAAGCGGAGCCGCACAAGCTACCATTCGCTCGGCCATTGCTTCGTCACAAATATGAATCACGGCCTCGCCGTTCGCGATAAGGTTACGCGCGGTATCCTTCGGCGTGCCATCGGCACGATTGGCAGGCGCCAAAACTACCATCGCCGGGTCAGATCCGATGACATTAAAAAAAGAAATAGGCGCCGCGTTAACACATCCTTCGGCATCTATCGTTGTGACTAAAGCAATGGGACGTGGTACAACAAGCGCTGCCAGTAATTTATAGGCCCGTGTGCCCGGATTCGCCGTGAGATCAAAACGGTCAAAAAGCGACTCGCTCATACCAAAGGATTTCCGCCCGACTGAGACTCAATGCGACGACGCATCTCTTTCTCCTGTTTCCATAATAAGACAAAGTAGAGTGCTACCCCGATGCAAATGCAGGCATCTGCAATATTGAAGGCCGGCCAATGGTAGCTACCAAAAAGCTTAAACGGTAAGCGGATATCAACGAAGTCGACCACATGCTCGCGCAGAAGCCGGTCACACACATTGCCAACTGCACCACCGATAAATAAGCCGAAAGCAACTTGGCCACCTGCAAGCTCGCGAAGAAGTTCACGCCGTTTCAGCCAAACAAAAGCGATGACCACTAAAGCTAAGCCGACGAGAAAGATTTGTGTGGCATCATGTCCAGATCCTGCGCCCCAAGCAGCACCCTTATTGCCTACATGGACAAACTGAAGGA
>CAIYUD010000206.1 GCA_903929325.1 uncultured Opitutia bacterium
CGCTCAGAAGTGGACGCGCCCAACAAGACCCGCACGTGCACCGCGTCCCGGGTTAACCTCGGTCTCGGCCGTACCGACCTGAAAACGCATCTGGCTGTCAAGTTCCCAGCCAAGTGTCGCACGAAGATTCCAGGAGCCAGCGACCCACGCGTAGCCAAGATCTGCATAGAGTCGTTGATCGAGCAGACGTGCCTGCTGGCCAGCAAGATCTTCCAGCCGAGTCTCCTCGCTGTCGTAGCCGACAGTGACAAAAGCTTCACCTGAGGACTCGAATTGACGCGCGAGCACCAGTGATTTACGGCCCGTAGACAAAGTCCACTCAGGCTCAAACGCCCAGCGGAAGGTCGGTACTACGAGGAATAAATCGGATTCCATCTCGCGGGTCTCTGCGAGTATCAGGTAGCCGAGCGTGAAGGTCTCGCTGATTTTCCAGGAGGAACCACCGGCGAAGGAAATGGCGACATCTTCCTCAGGACCAGCCGCGTCGGCCGTGCGCGAACTAATTTCAAGAGCATAAAAGCGTGCGGGCCCGCCTGCCTGCGGTGATCGACGCGAGAGTACTAGGCCAAGGTCGAGCTCGCGGACCGACTCCAATCGCGGCAATCCAACCACGGTGCCGTGACGGAGATTATACCCTTCGGCGCCGACGGTACCTGACAGGGAAAGCTGCCAATCACGTAGCTGCGTAAGTTGTGTCAGCACCTCGACGCGCACTGCACTGGAATCGAGAGAAAGCCCATCTTGTCCGCCCCCAACATCGTGACGTACCCGGGCGCTGAAGACCCAAGGATTACCGAGATCCGCGGGACGAGGCGGCTCAGCAAGTAACGGAGCGACAAGAAGTAGAGGCAAGAGACGTCGCATAGGCGTATAGTCTTGGTTCAGCCGACAGGGTCAAGACGTAGCGGTCTTTTCGCTTCCCCTGAGAGGGCAGCTCCGCTTGCATCGCTGGGATGAGTCGTCTCGCCCAAACCTTTGCCCGCTGTAAGTCCGAAGGACGTGCCGCGTTTGTGAGCTATACCTGTGCGGGTGACCCCGATGGGCCTACCTCAACCGCCATCTTAATTGCACTCGCTGACAACGGTGCCGATATCCTCGAAGTTGGCGTGCCCTTCTCTGATCCGCTGGCTGATGGATTAACCAATCAACTCGCAGCACAGCGCGCCCTCGAAAGCGGGATGACCCACAAGGGACTGCTCGAAGTCTTACGCAATGTGCGCGCGAAGACCGACAAACCGCTCGTGCTCTACACTTATTACAATCTGTTACTCTCGGGTGGACTCACCCAAACGTGCGCAGCCCTCAAGGCGGCTGGGGCGGATGCATTGCTGACTTTGGACTGCCCTCCTGAAGAGGCTACCGAGTTAATGGCCGCATCCAAAGCAGCGGGCTTAGAAAATATTTTTATTGTCGCACCGACGACACCCCCTGAGCGCATCGCTAAAATCGCTAAAGGTGCTTCTGGGTTTATTTATTACGTTTCACGCTCCGGCGTAACCGGAGAGCGCGCCGATTTAGCGGCCAACCTGAAAGATGCCGTGGCCGAAATTCGTAAGCACACCCAACTACCCGTGTGCGTCGGATTTGGTATTTCGACGTCCGCCCAAGTTCAAACCGTCGCTGCGGTGGCAGATGGCGTGGTGGTCGGCAGCGCCTTGGTTAATGTCGTTGCCGAGCACAAAGACGCCAAAGGGAAGACGGCCGAGGCCGTGGCCATGAAAGTCCGCGACCTAGTTTCAGGCTTAAAAAAGGCGTAAAAACAGTTTTCGCCTTTTGCCTTGCCAGAAGGGGGCTGGTTTCCACGCTCAACTTGGTTCCGACTTGAGTCGGGGCCATCACGGAAAAACCGCATGGCCACCCGAACCACCTGGAAGCAAAAAGACCTAACCGGCATCGAGACACTTTCCCGAGCCGAAATAGACCAAATTTTTGCCCAAGCGGATCGCCTCCTGCCCACGCTCGACCAGGAGCAAAGTCCGCCCCTACTGCGCGGCCGCACCATTGTTAATCTGTTCCTCGAGCCGAGCACGCGCACACGTACCGCTTTCGAAATCTCTGCCAAGCGACTCGGAGCCGAAGTCGTTTCGATCAACACAACTGGCTCATCGCTCGTCAAAGGTGAAACGCTGCGCGACACCGCCCTCAACATCCAGGCGCTCAAGGCTGACGCCATTGTCCTTCGACATAGCTCCGCAGGGGCTGCCGCTTACCTCGGGGGCGCTTTAGATATCTCGGTAATCAACGCAGGTGACGGTGCACACGAACACCCCACGCAAGCACTGCTCGACGCGTATACGCTTAAGCGGAAGTTTGGTAAGACCGATGGACTCAAGGTTACCATCCTTGGCGACATTCTCTTTAGTCGCGTGGCGCGCTCAGACATCCTCTGCCTCGCGAAACTAGGCGTCGAAGTAACCCTCGCCGGCCCTGCCACACTCGTCCCAGCCCGCCTCGCTGAAGCCTTCCCAGGTGTACGCATCGAACGCAACTTGCGGAAAGCACTGTCGAGCGCCGATGCTGTGATGCTCTTACGCATCCAACACGAACGCCAGACCACCACGCACTTCCCTTCGCTCGCGGAGTATACGTCGCAGTTCGGGCTAAACGAAGCACGCGCATCTTGGCTCAAACCGAAAGCCATCATCATGCACCCCGGACCTATCAACCGCGGGGTCGAAGTCGAAAGTGCCCTCGCGGACGGATCGCGCTCGGTCATCTTAAGTCAAGTCACCCACGGGGTCGCCATTCGCATGGCGGTCCTCCACCTCTGTATTGGAGCACGTGCACGATGAACGCCCCCGACCCTACCCCACTCTGGATACGCGACGCACGCGTCATCGACCCGACTTCAGGACGCGATGAAGCACGCGCTGACCTCTTCGTTAAAGACGGCCTCATCGTCGACCGCCTCTCGCCAAAAGACCAAAAGGATGCACGTCGTATCAACGGCAAAGGTCTCGTCGCTGCACCCGGTTTTATTGATCTCAACTGTCGCTTAGGTGAACCTGGTCGTCCTTCACGCGAGACCATTCGTACTGGCACACTGGCAGCAGCTGCGGGCGGATTCACAACGGTCTTAACCATGCCCGATACGTCACCCTGCGTGGACAACGCTGGGACGCTTCAACTCATCCGCGAAATCTGCTCACGCGACGCTTCCGTCCGCGTCATCCCTGCAGGAACATTAACCAAGGGCCATGAAGGCAAAGCACTCGCGCCACTCGGTTCACTCGCCAAAGCCGGCGTGCTTGCCGTAACCGATACCATTTCTGGCGTACAAAATAATGAAATCATGCGCCGTGCACTCGAGTACGCAGCGATGTTCGGTCTCGTGGTACTCGATCACTGCCAAGACAGCAGTATGACCGATGGGGCGCAAATGCACGAAGGTGCTATCTCCCTGCGCCTCGGACTGCGTGGATTCCCGAGCGCATCCGAAGACATTGTCGCTGCCAGCGACTGTGCCCTCGCAGAACTCACGGGCGCACGCATCCACCTTCAGCATCTCTCATCATCACGTACGGTTGAAACCGTCCGACGTGCCCGCTCGCGCGGTGCCCAGGTCACCGCCGAAGTCTCCCCGCTGCACTTGCTCCTGACCGATGCGGCACTCATCGGCTACGACACACGGCTTAAACTTAACCCACCCCTGCGCGAAGAGTCGGACCGTCAAGCCCTGCTCGCCGCCTTGGCCGAAGGGGTCATCAGCGTCATTGCGTCCGACCACTCGCCCTATCACGCCACAGATAAAGACTGCGAATTCGACCAAGCACCTTTTGGAGCTTCTACCATCGAAGTCGCCTTCTCTGCTGCCTACGAGGCTGCCGTGCTCAGTGGAGCCATCGACCTACCCACACTCATCGCCCGACTCACCTCAGGACCAGCGAGTGTACTGAAACTTGAAGCGGGTAGCCTGCGCGCAGGTACACCAGCTGACATCGTCCTCCTCGATCTCAAATCCAAGTGGACGCCGACCGCCAAGAATCAACACTCACTCGGCGGAAATAATCCACTCATTGGTCGCACGCTTCACGGTAAAGTTGCCGGTACATTTGTCGGCGGACGGCAAGTCGCCTAAGCCATGGAAGACTTCAGCACCATCCCTTGGAGTCGTCTGGACGCCTGGGGATGGTCCTTTATCGGTACGACCCTGATTCTATTTTTGGTAGGTGGCTGGAGGCTCTACGCAGGCGAAGCCACAGCTTCGGCAACAATTGTCGTCGAGGAGGGTAATCGGCATTATCGAATGTTAATTCGGACAATCAGCGCACTATCCTTCATATTTATTTTCGGGGTACTCTTCTCTGAAGACGTCCAAGCGCTCTTATACCAAATCATTAAACCGGTATTTAAGTTCTTTAAAGCAAGCAACCAAGGCAGCTTCCGAGCTGAAAATATGTCGTTAATGTTTGCAGCAGGCTTAGTCGCACAGCTCCTCGCCGCAGGTATACTCCTACTTCTCGCCCAAGCTTTTCCGGGCTTTATTCACGTTCAACCCGATGGAAATGATCGGAAAAAACTCTACTTCAACCGTGCGGATATCTCTAGGCTTGGGGGCCTCTTTGCCACCTGCTCATGCCTCTTAGCGATTGCGGCTCTCATGTGGTCGTTGTTTGCGCACATCGCTGCCAAACAAGGCCAGAACCTGCCGGACGACATTCAAGACGTCGTGCAACTCGTAGCCCACTGGAACGGACCGAGCTGGGTGCTCAGTATACTCTTTCTCAGTGTGACGGTGGGGGCGCCGTTGATTGAAGAAATTGGTTTTCGCGGAATCATTTACCCGTCACTTCGCGACGCCATGCCCCGCGGCTGGGCCATTGCGCTAACAGGTATCCTCTTTGGGAGTATGCACGGTAATCTTGCAGCCTTACTTCCGATATCCGTCATGGGTGCTTGGCTTTGCATTGTACGTGACCGCTTTGGCCTCGGCACTTGCATCCTTCTCCACGCAATGAATAACGCATGGACTGTCTTCTGGCTCATTGCTGCACCAGAGATTGCCACCAAGCTCTAAGATGTCTGCCATCGCCCGAGAACCGACCGATAGCGCGAACCATTTAGGGGAACGCGAACTGATTGAGCGCATCGTAACCGCGTTGAGTGTAGCCTGCCCGATTGCGCCGCGCGGCCCAGGCGGAGACTGCGCACACCTGATTACGCAGACGGATCGGCTTTACCGTGTCGTCACGGTGGATGGCGTAATTTTAGGCAGACACTTTGACCTCTCAACAGCACCCGAAGCCGCGGGACGTAAACTCGTCCATCGTAACCTCAGCGATCTCGCTGCGGCAGGTGCACACCCTTCCGATGCACTCCTCAGTTTCGTTATCGGTGGAGACGTTAGCGTTCAATGGCTTGAGGCATTTGCCCATGGTGCCGGCAAAGCAGCCCACGCGGCCGGCTTAGAGATTGTGGGGGGTGATATTGCTCGCGGGCCCGACGGACATATTGCCGCACACCTATCGACCACAGGTTTCGCGCACCGCATCTTAACCCGCGGACAGGCCAACGAAGGCGATGTGCTTTTTGTCACCGGGAAGCTCGGGGGTTCACGCCTCGGTCATCACCTTCATTTTGCAGCACGTACCATCGAAGGAGAATGGCTCTGTGGACAACCCGCCGTCACTGCCTGTACCGATTTATCCGACGGACTCGCCAAAGACCTCCCAGGGTTGTTAGCCAAGAACCAAGGCGCGACGATCGACCTTTCCGCCACACCCATTTCAGAAGCTGCTGAAAAACTTTCGAAGTCGGATGGCGTTCCCGCCCTCGAGCACGCCTGGTGCGACGGCGAAGACTACGAGTTACTTTTCGCCATCGAAGCTTCCCGTGCAGATTGGCTGGAAAGTCTCTTTACGAAAACCTTCCCACAAACGCCTTTGCAACGTTTAGGGGCGGTGACAGTTGGCAGCGGGCTAAGCGATACACGCGGTGCCAAAATTCCGCAAGGTGGGCATAGTCACTTTGGTGTGAAGAAAGCCTAAGTCGCTATCACTCCCGCGTGCTCCCGCTGGGACTTGAACCCAGATCGCCGGCTTCGGAGGCCAGCATTCTATCCATTGAAATACAGGAGCGGCGGAAGTCGGAGCAAACGCCCCGCATGCGACACGGTCAAGTCACTTCCCTGCCTACTCAGCGCTGGGTAGACCGTAGTTCCGGCTTCAGACGATACCCTTGAATCTGCACAGAGGTGTCTGTCTGGTAAATTGCCATAACGTCGTCCATTCGCTGAAAGACCCAAGGCGCGAGGATGTTTTCACCATTCTTGGTAAAAACAACATCGTCAGCGATAAAGACACAGGAGTGCAGAACACTATCCGACGACACAAAGGCCAAGACGTCACCGAAACGGTACGGCGCATTCACACGTTCATACTGACTCAGTAATGCACCAGCAGCCAGTCGTGTATCCAAATAGTATGACCGGGCTGTGTTGTTAAAGAAGTTAAGCGAGCTCCAATGACAGTCAGGCAAACGTCCGTTAACTGTCTGATCAAGCGTCGGGTAGGTATAAAGGCGGCGCCGTGCCAGTGCTGGCAAAAGATGCGATACATCAATCTCCATAACACTTTCGCGCTGAATGGCTGCCTGAAGCAACGGAAGTGTATCCGCATCGGCGAATCCACCTGACCAATAGTTACTCAGCGCAGTCATATCTGCGTTGGGTGGCAAACGCAGACTCAAAAGCAGCGCGCGCGTTCGTGTAATCGTCTTAAAAACTTGAGTAACGTCTTCGGGTGTCTCCGAAAAGAGAAGGAGTGTGCGCAAGTCGCTAAAGGCTAAAGCACGACCCCGACGCCATACCATCTTGCGGAAAATTTCTTTCTGCTTGTTGCTTAATTTTGACTGCCGCAACCAATCTTCAAGATCGGCGCCGATAATAAAAATAGGGTTCTGGTGAAACTCGTTTAAATCAGATTTAGCCAACTCGGGGTAAACGACGGTTCGCATCTCAGGCGTGAGCGCAATCAAGTCGTCAACCGAAGGAAAAATGATGAGCGCACCGTCTTGTTGCTGGCGTTGCGCCGGGTCGAGTAAGCGGGCTTGGATGTCAGCAGGAATGCCGGCTCGCTGAAAGAGTGCGCGCACCGATGCGTCCGTTCCATTGGCAAAAGCCCAGCGTGGCTTCGAACTCGGCTTACCCACCAGCTCGATTAAATAGGAAGGTGCTTCGATATAAATGGCACGGATGGTAAGATCGCCGTAGGCGGCCGACTTGGACGTCCAGACAGGCTCGCCATTGAGCACTTCGGCACTACGCAAGGCGGCTTCAACCGAGCATAGAAAGCCGAGACCGAGGGCGAGAATTGCCGTACGCATACGCATATTTAACATTTGTAAATAACGCACCGGTGCAAGCCAAAGACAGGAATTATCGAAAATAGTCCCTTTTCAGCGCGTCCTAACCTCAAAAGACAGCACGGTATCCGCCTGTCGCGAAAACCGCTGACTGATAACTGTCGGGAAGGCTTTCTCCCAGTTCTTTGGGAAGAAGCGATCGCCCTTAATTTCCATCCCAACCCGCGTAATATACAGCCGCTCGCACAAGGGGAGCCCTTCCGCATAAACACGCTCACCGCCCGTAATCCAAATCGGACCAGGCCAAGGCATCAACTGAGCTAAGGCGACAGCCTCAGACATTGTTGCAACGACTTCAGCTCCCGGGAACGCGCCCTCCCCTGCACGCGCAATTACAACGGTACCCCGCGCAGGCAAAGGTTTCCCTAACTCCTTGTAGCATACCGGCCCCTCAATCATAACCCCGCCTTCCGTCATAGCCTTGAAGTAGCGGGTATCCTCAGGGATATCCCAAGCCAAACGCCCTGCGGCACCGATGGCTCCATCGGGAGCGACAGCCACGATACAGTGTATAGGCTTAGGCATACCCCTATCGGATGCAGACTCGTACCAAAGGCAAGCGACAGTACCTTCATCTTTGACACACCCGCCGGGGCATCCAAGCGTGACAACCCCATGGTTATCACCTGGCTTAACAGCGCCACCCAGAAGCACCACCGCATCATCTTCGGATTCTTGCTCGTGGTCGTTAGCGTATCCTTTGTCTTCTACACAGGAGCAGCTCGAAGCGAAAGCGGCCTTCGTAAACACCCGAGCTATCTCGGTGTCGACCTCTACAACGAGCGAGCCATTGAACGCTTTAATGATGCACTCATGTTGGGCGGTAATCCAAGCGACAACCGTGAGCGTACCTTACAAATCTGCCTAAACATCGCGCGTAAAAATGTCGCCGACTCCCTCGACATCCCAACGCCAACCGAAAAAGACGTCCAAGAGCGCGTAAAAGCCGTTCTCGCGCGCGGCATGCCCAACGCACCCGCACCTGACCCCAAAACATGGGAAGCCTTTGTGAATTCGGTACAACAGACACTCGGCTGCAACCGTGCAGAAGCTCTGGTTCGCCTGCAAACTGTCATCGAAGATCAACTGCGCTGGGAAAAAACCGCTCAACTCCTTGCAGGACCTGGATACGCATCTGTCGACGAAGTTCGCAAAGCGCTCGAGGAAGACGGTGCTAAATGGACCGTACAAGTTGCCGAACTCGATTCTAAAAGCTTCACGCCGACTGTGGCGGAAGATTTAGCGAAGGCAGAAGCTTACTTTAATTCAACGAGCGAAAACTACCGCATTCCCGCACACCTAACGCTGAGGGCAGTAACTTTCCCAATTCCGAAGCCGAAAGACCGAGCAATCAGTGATGAAGAAGTGCTGACCCACGCTTATAACTTTGCGACAGAACTCGGACTCGAAGCAGGCAAAGTCGCCGAACAAGCCAAAGCACGTCGCTCCGAAATCGAACAACGTATTCGCGTCCGATCAGCCATCGAAGAATCATCGGCGCAACTCTCGGACGAACTCGCCGAAAGTTTCCCGGGCGAAAAACCTGCTCCCACTGCTGTCGAAGACTGGATTAAGAAGCACGGCGGTTCCATTCGCGACCTACCCCCGTTCGATGCGGGTAGCCCCACCCAATCACCCGGCGTGCCTACAGTCGCCATCAGTGCCGCTGAAAACTTAAGTGACAAAAACTGGCACACTGAAATCTACACGACTTCGGCCGGGCCAGTACTTTTGCTCGTCCAAGACCGCACCCCTTCACGCATACCTGCATTCAAAGAGGTCAAAGAAAAAGTCGTTGAGGCATGGAAACAATCAGAGCGAGGACGGCTATTTATCGTCCGAGCCAACGAACTCGGCAAGACCCTCAAAACGTCCACCGCTCAATCGAAGAACTTCGCAGATAGCGCGCGCTCACTCGGACTCACATTGCAAACTGCACCTGCAGCCTTCACGCCTGCAGAAACGCCCGAGAACTTACGCGGCGTCAATGTGCCTACTTACTTAGCACTTAGCGATGCGGGTGTCGGTAAAGTCACCGATCCACTCCGTGTGGAAGGTGGTAATTTCATTTACCTCTACGTTGCGAACCGCGAAGTACCCAAGATCGACGTCACCACTGAAGATTTCAAAAAGATGCTCAACTCGCTGGCACGTCAAAACGCACGCACTACCCTGCTCGGTCGCGCCAGTTTCAACTTCAGCGGTGAGAACGGTAGCGAAAATAGCAAAGGTTTGCTCGACGAATTAACGAGCGATCCTACCGGCAGCGTACCGACAGCTCGCTAAGCGAATTGAGAAGGTCGTTAGGTTAAGACCGCATCCAGAAACCCACTTCGTGCATCAAAGTGAGGGTTATGGCCGCTGTCGGGAAGTGTGACGACATCTCCATTCGGAAAGTACTGAAGGAAGTGTGGAATGTCTTCGTCGAGGACGTAGTTGGACATACCTCCCCGGATCAAACGTGTCGGCCCTTGATAGGACTGACCAGGTATGAGCGGGTTTTCTTGAATCCCAGGCAGTCCGCGCTCAAGTGCATCGAGGTTTACCTTCCAAAGCCAATTTCCTGTCGGGCCCTGACTGAGATTGGTGAGAATAAATTGCCGGAGTGCCCAATTCGAAATGTGCGCCTCCAAGACGTTCTCAGCATCCCGACGACTCTTGAGAGTTGATAAATCAACCGAACGCATCGCTGCAAACTCGGACATAAACCGTGGCGCATAAACCCTCGGGGCAATATCGACGATCGTCAGCTGACTCACGAGCGCTGGGTGTTCGACGGCGAGCCGCATCGCCACCTTGCCCCCTAAACTATGACCTAAAAGGTGCACCGGGGCGACGCCCGCGTCTTTGATCCACGCCACCACATCTTCAACCATATCGGTGACGTGACACCCATCCGCCCAAGGCGAGTCGCCATGGTTACGTAAATCGAGTGCGATGACACGTGGACCTCGCAGGGCCAAAGCCGCACCGGCAGATTGCCAATTACGTGACGAGCCCAGCAATCCGTGCAAGACGATGATTGGCGGACCACTCCCGCCTAACTCACGACTGGCGAGTTTGACGGTCACTTCACAATACGACCGCCCGATGTCTGGATGCCGGCCAACAACATTTCTAAAGCCCGCGCATTGGGTGAGCGCGCCAGAGCTTCCGCCTTATTGACTGCACCTGAACGTACCAATGCATACAAATCGGTGTTCATAGGGTGTGACCCCGACTCTTTACCTGCGTCGACTAAGTCAGGGACTTTCTCGAAGTGTCCTTCGCTCAAAATACTTCGTGCGAGTGGATCGACTTTAAAGACCTCGCAAGCAGGCATCACGCCGCTGCCATCGGCACGCGGCACCAATGTTTGTACAATGACCGCACGCAGGCACGAGGCGATGGTGCGTCGTGCTGAGAGTAATTCCTCAGGCGAGAAAAACTCGAATAAACGCTGCACTGCTTGTTGAGCGCTGCCCGCGTGAAGCGTCGATAAAACCAAGTGGCCCGTCTCGGCAGCATGCAAAGCAGTTTCAAACGTTTCACGATCGCGCATTTCGCCAATTAAAACCACGTCGGGGTCTTGACGAAGCGCTGCGCGTAAACCGGGTGCAAAACCTGGGACATCAATGCCGACTTCGCGCTGACTAAAGCTGCAAAGGTTATCGGTGAAAATATATTCAACAGGATCCTCAAGCGTCACCACGTGTAAATCGGCAGTTTCATTTAGATGCCGAAGTAAAGCAGCCAGGGTCGAACTCTTTCCTGAACCTGTCGGACCACACACTAGAACAATACCATCTCTGTATTCCGCTAATTCGGAAAGCTTAGGGTCAAGGTGGATATCCTTTAGAGACGGAGGCGTCGATTTCACCAAACGTAAGACAACACTCGGCGTGCCGCGTTGATAGAAAGCATTCACGCGATAACGACCTCTCCCTGTGGCAATTCGGTCGTATGCATAGTCAATCTGGTGATCTTTCTGCCAAGTCTGGACGAAGAGCTTGGGTATGGTGGCGTCGATAAAGGCGTTAATCTCTTCAGCCTTCAAGGGCTGCATCTCGGCAGCTACCAAAGCCCCATCGACGCGAAAGAGTGCCGTCCGGCCTGTCTTCAGGTGAATATCGCTCGCTCCATGCTCCACGGCTAGGCGGAGTAGGTCATCGATAAGGGTAGGTATTTCAGCCATGGGGTTTTTGTTTGTCTCCGGTGCAAGTGAGAGGATTGTTAAATCCGCTAAACAGCGGAAACATGGCCCATACTGGCACACAGACAGGCAACTCCCGGAAACCCTTTGGGACAAACCATTTCTGCGGCGCACACACTGCGCTGGTAACCCCCTTTAGCTCCGGAAAAGTCGCCTGGACTGACCTTAGCCGTCTGGTTGAACAGCAAATCTCGGCCGGTATCAGCGGTTTAGTTTCGGTCGGGACTACAGGGGAATCCCCTACCCTTGGCCACGACGAGCATATCGAAGTCATCCAGCGCACCGTCGAGGCAGCCAAAGGCCGCGTGCCCGTCATGGCAGGAACAGGGTCCAATGCGACCGCCGAAGCTATCGACCTCGTCCAACGGGCCGATGCGGTTGGTGCGGATGCTCACCTCCAAGTCGCACCCTACTACAACAAGCCAAGCCAGGAAGGTCTCTTCCGTCACTTCAGCGCCATCGCCGAGTCCACCGATCGGCCCATCATGCTATATTCCATTCCCGGTCGCTGTGGTATTGAAATTTCTGTCGAGACGGTCGTTCGCCTCCGCTCGAAGCACCGTCACATCATCGGCATTAAAGAAGCTGGCGGACAGGTCGAAAAAGCTGCCCAGCTCGTTCGCGAACTCGACGCCGAATTCCTCGTGGTATCGGGCGACGACTCCCTGACCGTTGCCTTTGCAGAAGTTGGCGCACGTGGCATTATCTCGGTTGCTTCCAATTTCATCCCTGGCCCTGTGGCTCAACTCGCCAAACTCACCGGTGAGCGTAAATTTGCTGAAGCTAAAATCCTGCATGCGAAACTCGCAGACATCTTTAAAGTTCTGTTCGTCGAACCGAACCCCGTCCCCGTCAAGCACGCCATGAAGCGCGCTGGGCTCATTAGCTCAGCCGAAGTTCGCCTGCCACTGTGCGAGATGTCAGACGCCAACCGCTTACTCGTTGAAAAGGTCGTCGATGCGACCCTATCCTCCCTCTCATGAGTTCATCCCTCCGCATACTCCTCAACGGCGCCAAGGGCCGTATGGGCCAAGCCATTACCGCCGCCGCTCAAGAATCCGGCTCCATCATCGCCGCCGCACTGGATTCGGGTGACGACCTGGCTGCCGGCATCGCTCAG
>CAIYUD010000207.1 GCA_903929325.1 uncultured Opitutia bacterium
ATAACCATCTAGACAAGGACCCCCACCCTTCTAGGAAAAGTTCTTCGCCTTTCAGCGAAGTAACGCCCGAAAGGCTCACCTGAAAGTGCAACGGATTTGTGGAATCTTTTTTGTATTCAAAGCGACTATACCACTTCCAGCTTTCAGGTATTTCACGAAAGGTGATTTGGGCACGGTCAGCGTAGGCAAAGGAAACCTCCAAAACTTTAGCTTCTTCGGAAGGGGTTACGCCCGCCGCATAGATTTCGGTAACTAAAATCAAATCGTTGGGTAGCGCACGACCATCTTCCGCAAAACGATTACGACCACCCGTGATCATTTCACGAGCGAGGGTTCCATCCGCTCGCTGCTGTCGACGTTCAGCCAAAATGAAATGTCCAAAGAGTGGCTTCTGCTGGACGGCTGAATCGTAATACATCCCAGGCAGACTTAAGGATGCCATGACCGACTTACGGTGCTCACGGACAGGTTTGCCGTGTTGGTTAAAAAACCAAAGCACGAAAGCCCCGAGGCAAGCCCCGATACCAAAAACGATGAAACGTGTCCGCGAATCCATAGCGTTCAACGAGAGTGTCGCGTTCGGAGCCACGTGCGCAAGGAGAAGCGGTGGTGGTGCTTAATCACTGCAACCACCATACCCAAGCCACCCGCCCAGACGCCGAAGAGCTTAGCCCCGTTGGCGGCTCCATGAGCTATAAATGCAAAGGCCGAGGTGTCGGCGGGCACATCAAATAGCGCCCAAATCCCGTATAGGATCGCCCCGAACACTCCACCAAGGGCCATGAACACAGCCGCAAATAACAGCACAAACCCTATCCAATAAAATGACTTTTGGAGGGTGGGCATGGACATTGACATTGGAAACTCGGCGAAGAGTCGCAAGAACGGAGGCATGGTATCGTGCACCGTTGAAAACCGTGTTCGCTTTGCGGAAACCGACGCCATGGGCGTAACCCATCACGCCAACTACTTAAGTTGGTTCGAAATGGCCCGCGTCGCGCTCCTCGACCAACTCGGCTGTCCGTACCGCGAACTTGAGTCGGCCGGATTTTTGCTACCCGTACTTGAAGCAGGCATGACGTACCACCGCCCGACCCGCTTCGATGATCGCGTGCGCATCACCGTCACCCTGGCCACACGTCCAAGCGCCCGTTTCCGTTTAACCTACCAAGTCCACACGGGCGAAGCGCTGGTCATGGAAGGCTTCACCGAACATGCTTTTGTGAATCGAGAATTCAAACCCGTGCGTCCGCCGGAAAACTTCATGTGCGTCGTCGATAAACATTTTTCGAAATGAACCTGCGCATCGAAGCCGTACCCCTCGGACCTTTTGAGACCAACGCCTATCTCTTAACTGCCGAAGGCAGCAAAGAGTGCGTCGTCGTCGACGCGCCGAAAGGTGCTGGCGAAAATTTACTCGGGGAAATTAAAGCCCGCGGACTCACCCCGACGCATTTATTCATCACCCACGGACATTGGGATCACATGTGCGATGCCGCTGATTTCAAAACTGCTGGCTGTAAAATCATCGCCCACCTCGCCGACCAAATCCCTATCGAACAAATCGAGACCGTACGCACGCGCTACCAGTCGATGTTGCCATGGCTCACAGACGAAGACTTTCGCTCAACCAAGGTCGACCGCTGGGTCGATGAAGGGGATACCGTCGAGGCACTGGGGCTGACTTTTGAAATCCGCCACGTGCCCGGACATTGCCCCGGGAGTATCCTTTTCTACAACGCCCAGGAAAAAGTGTCTTTCGTTGGCGATGCGATTTTCAAAAACTCCGTCGGTCGCACGGATCTGCCCGGAGGCAATTGGAATCAGCTCCTCCAATCTATCCGCACACGTATTTATACCCTGCCCGATGATACGCATCTTTTACCCGGGCATGGCGACACCACGACAGTTGGTGCCGAGAAAGCTTCCAATCCTTACGCAAAACCCGCCTGAGCGTGACACCGTCTGCTTGTCCGCTTTTACCTGACGCCTCGCGACGACTTTCGTGGCGCGACCTCGAAGCACTTAAATCAGAAAATGGACCGAAGCTTTACCGCTGTTGCTTAGAGTACGGTCAACAACTCTGGCTCGAAAATTTACCCGCTCGCGCACTGCTCGCTGTCGACCGTGCCCTTTATTGCGACGTACCTTCCAGAGACCCGATTCTTTCAGAGCACCCGATGCCCTATGCAGTGATTCGCTGGATGATTGCCCAAGACACCGGCGAAACATTTACCGGCAACGCTAGAGTGCATTACCAACACCTTGCCGACAGGGTGCGCGGCGCTCGTGCAGAGATTAAAAGTTGGCGAGCTTGGGCTGGGTGGGCGTTAGCCCGGGCCGCACGCCCCGAACTACCCAACGACCCAAAGCATGCTGTCGTCGAACCGACTTTGGCGCAGATTGAAGCCGGTCTACGCCAATGGGGGGTTGTCCATGAGGCAGAGACCTGGCTAAAGGCCCTAAAAGACGCCTAAAAGGCCTCAGGAGGCCTTAGGAAGCCCAACATAGGTAACCCGCCCTGTCGCACTCGATTCGGGGCTTAAAAAGGCACAGATAGCATCGGTGACCTGACCCATCGTGAGCGACTGCTTAAGCCCCATACGTTCCCGCAAGGCAGCCAATTTTGCTGCAGGAACACTCCGGGTCAAAGCGGTATCAACCGGCCCAGGGCCAACCGCATTCACGCGGATACCATGCGGGGCTAATTCGACGGCGAGGACGCGCGTCAACGCTTCGACGGCGGCCTTGCTCGCAACATAAGCTGCTTCGCCTTCAAGAGCCAAAAGAACTGCCACGGTGGAAAGATTGACGATCGAGCCACCGCGCTGACGCACCATCACTTTGGCCACTTCGCGCGAAAGCAAAAATGTGCTGAGATAATTCTGCCGCATGAGGGACTCAGCAACCGATCCCGGCGTGAGCACAAAAGCATTCATGGCCGCGCCGCCTGCGTTGTTCACCAAAGCATCAATGCGATTACGCCGCTGAACCACATCCGCGACATAAGCCGTAACGGCTGCCTCGTCAGCCACATCAACTTGACGGTGCGTATACTGAGCGTGTGTCAAAGAGGCTTCGCCGCGTGAGCAGCCTTCCACCGTCCACCCTTCGGCAAGCAGACGCTCAGCAAGGGCTTTGCCGATGCCGCGCGAAGTGCCAGTGACGAGGGCGATAGCCATGGGAAAAGAATAGAGACGAAAGCTTAAGGGCTAAAGGCTAAAGGAAGCCTGCGGTGACCAGACTTTAGTCTTTGGGCCTTAGTCTTTAGTCTCTCACCCTTAGTCTTCTTCCCGCCCTTAAAGTCGGCGGAAGATGACCGTCG
>CAIYUD010000208.1 GCA_903929325.1 uncultured Opitutia bacterium
CACCCGTCGCAATATTAAGATTGCCGACCGGAGCAGTCGCCACGCGAAGGCCACCCTGCTGCACATCGGTTAACCCTGTGTGGAGAAGTGAACCCGTTGTGAGGGTTAAGGTGCCTGCACCTGTCTTCACAAAACTGCCTTGTCCAAGCGTTGTACCAGCCCACGAGAGATTCGTTGCGACCTTCGCGATGAAGGTCGCCCCGAGCGCAATACTTGCGTCTCCCTGGTTGGTTACACCGACGGTTGAGCCCTGAGCAAAGGTTACTGCCAAAATTCCGGCAGCGACGTCATAGGTGCCGGAGAAGTTTGTGCTCGTGGAATCTAAGTCGAGGCGGCCTGTGCCGATTTTTTGGAAGACGCCTGTTCCCGAAATTGCCTTCGTGTAAACTTGATCGGTTGATCCAACATCGAGCGTAAAGACACCGTCGATACCGATGTTAATGCCGGAGGTTCCGACAAGCGTGGCGACGCCAACTTGGAGACGGCCACCCTGTACATCGGTTAATCCAGAATAGGTAGCGGTACCCGTGAGCACCAAGCTTTCGGTACCGACTTTAATCAGACTACGATTCGTTCCGCTGAGGGTAATATTGCCGGCAAACGCGAACAGGCCTCTTTGGGCGTCGATTTCAGCCTGGTCGATAACGCCGCTGACATTGGTGTCGAGGTAGGCAAGCGCTTCGGCTGCTGAGACAGTGCCGTCGACATTCGTATCGCCGAGGCCGTACTGCTGCACCAAGAAGGTGAGCGTGGTGGCAGGCGTGAAGCCGCTGACGAGATTTGTCGTATCGGTTGCTAGGTAGTAAGCTGGCGAAACGGCTGGAACCGTAATGGGGCGGCTAAGGAGTTCGGTATTTAGGCGACCGCGCAGATCCTCGCTGATACCGACAGTGAGATTGCCGGCGACTGAGACCGTCGTACCCGCTTGGCCAAAGAGTGCACCGACTGACTGCGACCCTGTGCCCGAAAAACTCGTCGTCGATTTAAGAACTAATCCTGATGTGTTCAGAATGCCTGAGGTTGATGTCACCGCCAAGCTTCCCGCCTTAACAACAGTGGCGCCGAAATAAGTTGTCGAGCCGGCGAGCGTGAACGTGGCTGTGCCAGTCTTCACGAGATTGCCGACGCCTTCGATGCCGCCGGCGTATGTCGACGCAGCAGTCATTCCCAAAGTGATATTGCCACGACCCAAGAAGATGCGCGTGTTGGCATCACCCGAGAGATTATTAACGATCTGATTGGTGTCGTTGAATCGAATCGATGATTCGCGTCCGCTTGTACCCGAGAGAAGCTGGATGGCGCTTGCATTGGCAAAGGCATCGGTAGCGTCGGGCGAGAAGACAATCGCATTACCGTCTTCAACAATAACTTTGCCGTAGAAGTTTGTCTGTGCGCGAGTGATGTCCGCAACGCCCACGTCGTCGTTACCAACCTGGGTGAGCGTGGAGGATCCACGGTAGTACACGCCGTCTGTTGGCTTAAAGCGCAACTCGCTGAGTGCAGAGGCAGACGTGATCAGTGAACGTAAAGCACCTGAATCATTTTGGACGATGCTGAGGGAGCCGGCGGCACCGATGTTGACGATACCCGTGCCTAAGCTTTGTACATTGGAAATAAGCTTACCTTCATTGACGTCGATTGTCGCAATGCTGTTGGCGAGCAAGATTAACGCCAAGGTGCCTACGCCATTTTTCTGGAGAGTGCCCGATCCAGTAAATGCTCCCGTGTAGAAACCGTCGAAGTTAGCCTCTTGAGTAATGCGTAAGACATCCGTGGCAGCCGCAATTTCGACAATACTGCCGCCGCCTGTTCCAGGAAGAATGGGCTGATAGATGCCTGATTCGCCGAAGAGAGATTGGAAATTACGGACGCGCTGATCGCCCGAGATAATCAACGTATTGGTGCTGGCACCAGGGGCATAACCAGGCTTCCAGCGCAGAGCTGCCGCGGTATCGGCAAGTGCTGGCGTGTTGCTACCTTGCCCCGCCCCGGAGCTTGCGAGATTAACAGAGTTTGCGGACCAAAGCGTGTCGCCGTTGACGGACGCAAGCGTGGTATCACCACCCGCTAAAACAGTTTCTCCGGTAAAGGTGGAGTTGCCGCGAATAATCATCGCATCAACACCGGTTTTATAGAATCGGCCTTGGCCTGAAAGCACACCCAGCGATGAAGTGCCTGGCGCTAAACCCGCGGTCGCAAAATCGGCATGGGCGACGAGAATGTAGTCGGACGACTTACCCACTTCGACGACTGAAGTTGTCGCAGCCTGCAAATTATTGACGAAGTTCAAACGCGCAACCAGTGGCGTCGCAGGAATATTGGCCGTTGCGCCTGCAAGGTCAGCATTGGCATTCACCAAGTTGCTCAACGTGTTTTGGAACGTGAGCTTGGCACCCGCCTCAACCGTGACAGAGCTTGCGCCGAACATTTGCCCAGCGGCTAGATTGAATCGGTTATTAAAGCCACCGTAGTCGGCCCATTGATTAATGAAGCCAGAAACTTGTAACGTGCCTTCGTGAACGACAATTGAGCCCGCGAAGCCGGCGCCCGCGCCAGCGCTACCGAGAACGTTGGGATTGTTGGCGAGTGGACGTAAGTCGGACGGAGCCGTCAGGGGTCCGCTTTGGAACGAGCGGTTAGCGAAGTAGTCGATATCACTAAAACCGTTATACTGAAGCGTGCCACCACCTGTCTTATAAAGAGTGCCTGTGCCTGTACCGTCGTCTTTAAAGCGACCAATATATGTGCCGTCGACGGGCGAGTTGCTGCTATTGCGCAGATCAATCGTCAGAGTCGCATCGCCAATAACATAATTGTTATTGGTCATGGTCGACAACGTGTTGATGGTTAAGTCGGTCGTTACGGCGACATCGGTCGCAGCACGTGTAGTCGGCAAGCTCGCAGAGAGGCCTGCGGCTAAAATTAAGAAGGAACGGCGAATACGCATCGGAAGTAAGAAGCTAGAGGCTTGGATGGATTAGAAGCGGCGGCGGTAGGACAGATTGATCGTGGTCGCATCTCCCGCACCGAGTTTACGAAACTCTGCAGAGATAGAATACGTCGTGTCGTTGTCTGGGCCAAAGCTCAGTGCGGGTGTGGCAACAATACCGCCTGCATCGAGCGGGTTGGCGGTTGCGGTGACATCGCCAAGTTGACCAGCGTTGCGAGCGGTGACATCCATCGCTTCGCCGGAAAGGGCGGTCACGTAGGCGAGATCGAAGGACGCACGGTAGCGCCAATCTCCCTTATTGGAATCCCATGCGTGCGCGAGGCTACCACCTAAACGAAGGCGGACGGCTGTCTGCGTCAGAGCGTCTACTTGAAGGGCAGTGTTCACATTGCCCTGTTCGCTCACGGCATCCTGCTTGGCATACGAAATATCGAGCTGGGCAAATGGCGAGAAGGACGTGCGTCGCGCAATTTCCATTCCCATGCCCACGCGTGTCCATGCGGACATGGTAAACGTCGACGGTGATGATGACGTGCTGCCGTCCAGCGTGCTGCGTGTAGCAGTGAGGCTAGCAAAGCCGACCGATGCACCCACTTCCGCATAAGCGGTATCGTCGGCGAAGAGCGTGCTCGCATAGACCATCGCACGCGCATGTGTGCCGTCGATGGTGCCTCCGCCTTGTAGAGAAGCTTTGTCTTGGTCCAGGGCGAGAGCCACGCCGACGATGCCATCGACGCCCATCTCACGGTCATAACCAGCAATTAAACCAGTGCGGCTTAAGTCATAATTTGCGGATTCGGTATCACTACCAGCTTTCCAGCTACCGGAACTGCCTGTGACAAAGAATTCGCGAGGCTTCACCGACATATAGCCACGGTCGTAGCGACGTTGCTCGAGACGACGGGCAATTTCTTCGGCATCACCTGCGGCCGCGAAGTGTGCCATACCAATACCCGAAAGATAACCCATACCTGTCAGCGAGCGGATGGCACCCGGAGCAAGCGACGGGGAGAGTGCCGCCAGCTTTGTACCAAGTGCGCCGTCTGTAAGATCGGTAACATTGCCAAAGGCGTCGACCTCGACGCGGGCAAGTTCCGAAAGATGCTGGAGGAAAGTGTCGCTCACTCCGTTAACGCCGCCCGAGACGAGCGAGGTTGCATTCGTGGCGCCGTCTTCGGTCGCGCGAACAACCGTCACGTTAACTTCACCGGCGCGTCCAAGCGTGTCACCTGGATATGAAACAATGTAAGCAAGAGACTGCGGCGAAGTTGTGCCGAAGGGTGTCGTCTTAAGAATGCTAAAGCGCTGAAGCGGGTCGATCGCGGTTACGCCTGTTGCTTTCAGAATAGCGTGCGTGTCGCCAGGGGTGCCGCCTTCGACTTGTGACGTCGAAGGATTATTCCAGCCCGTGACGTTGAGTGTAGCGCCGTTTGCGATCGTCAGACTGCCACCGAAGGTGGTGAGGTCGGAGGCGCTGCCAGAAACTTCGACATCATACGTCGAGCCTGTCGCAAAGGTTTGGTTACCCGCTACGGCAATCGTTCCAGGCGAATAGCCAGGAGCGAGTGTGCCGCTGACGGAGACATTGCCCGCAATCGTACCGGAGCCCTTCAAGGTCGCACCGGCATCAATGGTAGCGTCGCCACCGAGTGCTGTGTGATCGGCTGCACTATTACCAAGTTGAACAGAGCCTGCTTCCACAGTCAGAC
>CAIYUD010000209.1 GCA_903929325.1 uncultured Opitutia bacterium
AAGGCGAACGCCAACCAGGGAAGTCGCAAGGACAGTATCGTCACTTTCATTCCGAAAAACGCGGCTGGGCGTGCTTTAGCTGAAGCCAATAAAGATAAGATCCAGAAGCTCGGCGGTTTGGCGGAATTACGTTTCGCGGATAACACGCAAGGCCGTCCGGGCGAAATCACTGAAGTGGGTACACTCTTGATTGAAGTCTCGGGTAACGTCGATGCTGGTGCCGAGCGTGTACGCCTGACCAAAGAACTTGAGAAATTTGAAAAGGCCGTGGCTGCCGGTGAATCGAAGTTAACCAACGAGACCTTTGTCTCGAAAGCTCCGCCCGCCATCCTCGAAGGCGCTCGCAAGCAACTGGCTGAAAGCAAAGCGAAGCGCGATGAAATCGTCCGCATGCTCGCGGCTTTAAACTAAAACCTCTTCTCCATGATTCACGTCCACGTCCATCCCGATAAAGCCACGGCGGTCAAGTCGGTGGCTGCTTCGATTGCTAAGCTCATCCGCGAACGCGCCGCCAAGGGCCAGCGCACGGTGCTTGGTTTAGCCACAGGCTCGACGCCTATTCCGCTTTACGCCGAATTGGTACGCTTGCACCGCGAGGACGGTTTGTCGTTCCGCACAGTGACGACCTTTAACTTAGACGAGTATAGCGGCCTCGGGCCTGACCATGATCAGTCGTACCGCTACTTCATGCAGCAACAGCTGTTTAACCATGTGGATGTGACGCCGTCCGAGACACATGTGCCCAATGGACTCGCCAAAGATGTCGTCGCAGAATGCGCTGCCTATGAAGCCGCCATTCGCAAGGCCGGTGGCATTGATTTACAAGTTCTCGGTATTGGACGCACGGGCCACATTGGTTTCAACGAACCTCCCGCAGGTCCTAGCACACGCACACGTCAGGTGCACTTGGATGAAGTGACCCGTCGCGACAATGCATCGTTCTTTGGTGACGTCGCCAAAGTCCCTCACCATGCCGTCACCATGGGTGTAGGTACGATCCTCGACTGCCGTCGAGTGGTCCTGCTGGCCTGGGGCGAAGGTAAAGCGGAGATCGTGCAGCGTTCGGTGGAAGTCGCTCCTGCCGACAGCTGCCCTGCAAGCTGGCTCCAACAACATGCTGCCTGCGATTTCATACTCGATCCAGCGGCCGCTGCTAAACTTTCTAAAACTCGTTAAGCCATGGAACTCACCCTTCAGCCTAAGCATGTTTCGTCGATTGACCCGGGTTTCGTACCGGCGTCGCTCTGGACACGTGCCTACCTTGCACTCTGCCAACGCACGCCAGGCTCTGCCCCGTTAGCGATTGCACTGTCACGTGCCGACGGAACGGCATCGATTCACCGTACGCATACTTTGGCTCCCGGTGCAGCACATGACGCGCTCAACCGGTTGCACGTTGAACGTACGGTTAAGTTCCTGCTCTGGGCCCGCGGTGGTGATAAAATCCAGCTCAGCGGCACGCATGCTGCGCACTTTGCGAAGTTATTGACGGAACTGTACCGTCCGGGTGGCGAGCGCGCGTTCGATGCTGACTTCGTGCGCAAGCTCTTTGACCGCTTACCCACATTTACGACCTGCACCGAAAGCGAGCTGCCCAAAGAAAGTGCCTCGCATTTGCCACTTGGACGTAACTTGGATGGTTGCCGGATTGGTTTCGACTTAGGTGGCTCGGACCGCAAGTGCGCCGCGCTCATCGATGGCAAAGTCGTCTTCTCCGAAGAAGTGAAATGGGATCCGTATTTCCAAAAGGATCCGCAGTATCAATACGACGGCATTCTGGATTCACTGGAACTGGCTGCGAAACATTTGCCCCGCGTCGATGCCATTGGCGGATCATCGGCGGGTGTTTACATCAACAACACGGTGCGCGCAGCCTCGCTCTTCCGTGGTATCACCGATCCAGCGGTTTATGAGACGAAGGTTAAGCCGATGTTCTTGGATTTGGCGAAGCGCTGGCCAGGTGTTCCCTTTGAAGTGTTGAACGATGGCGATGTGACTGCTCTCGCCGCATCAATGTCGCTTAATCGAAATTCTGTACTCGGTATTGCCATGGGGACATCGGTCGCCGCCGGTTACGTTGATGCTAAAGGTAACTTAACGAATTGGTTGAGTGAGCTGGCATTTGTACCGGTCGACTACCGCGTCAATGGTCCCGCCGACGAATGGTCGGGTGACCTCGGTTGTGGCGTCCAATATTTTAGCCAACAAGGCGTGGGACGTTTACTGCCGAAGGCTGGGATTCATTTACCCTTGGAAATGAAATTGCCTGAGCAATTGGAAGAACTTCAGAAGTTGATGAAGGCGGGCGATGCACGGGCCCGTGCAGTCTACGACGCCATCGGCATCGCCTTTGGCTATGCCCTAGCCCACTTCGCGGACTTCTACCGCTATGAATGCCTATTGATTATGGGCCGGGTAACCTCGGGCGAAGGCGGTTCAGTCATTATCGACAAGGCCCGACAGGTCCTTAAGGATGAGTTCCCTTCCCTGCGCATCGACCTCGTCGTCCCCGAAGAGAAAGATAAGCGCCACGGACAGGCCATTGCCGCTGCCTCCCTTCCTAAAATCGCACGCTAAGACCTTTTACAATCATGAGCCTAACAAACGAACAGCAATCTCTCGTCCAACGCGCCCAAGCTAAACCGGATCCGTTCTCCATCGGCGCCGCTTGGGATGCAGCGATGGCAACCTATCAACGCGACTTCTTCGGTATCGTGGTTGGCCAGCTTCTCGGGATTATCCTGATT
>CAIYUD010000210.1 GCA_903929325.1 uncultured Opitutia bacterium
GGCTTCATGACCGGACAAGTCCTTCGCATCGATGGTGGTCTGTCCTCGGTGCGACTGCTCTGAAGTCTTTTCGACTTAATCGCAAAAAAAGCCCGCACAGTGGCGGGCCTTTTTCGATTAAGTCAGTTCGGACTTAGATCATCATCAGCGCAGGCTCTTCAAGCATTTGACGAAGTGCTTGGAGGAACTGGGCTGCGGTTGCGCCGTCGACCACGCGGTGATCGCCGGAGAGACCCACAATCATGCGTTGTCCAACGACGATACGCCCATGGGCGTCGACGATGGGCTTCTGTACCGTTGCGCCTACAGAGAGGATGGCCGCGTTCGGCGCGTTGATAATGCCAAAGAAGCCACTCACGCCATACATGCCGAGGTTGGTAACGGTGAACGTCGATCCAGACATCTCAGCGGGTGTAAGTTTCTTCGCGCGCGCTTTTGTAATCAGAGCTTTAGCTTCAAGGGCAATGTCGCGCAGTGATTTGGCCTGGGCATCACGGACGACGGGGGTGACGAGTCCGTCTTCAAGGGCGACGCCGAAGGCGAGGTGCACGGCGCCATGGGTGCGGATGTTGGTGCCCGCCCACGATGCATTTACAGCTGGCACGCGACGGAGGGCCTCAGCCGAAGCTTTCAGAATAAAATCATTTACCGAAAGTTTGAGCGCATCTTTTCCGCCAGCTTCCGTGAGTCGGCGATTGAGGGTTTCGCGCAAGGCGAGAAGCGGGGCGGCGTCGACTTCGGTTTCGAGATAAAAATGCGGGACAGTCAGCTTGGATTCGAGCAAGCGACGCGCAATTGTTTGGCGCATGCTTGAGACCGCGACATCGGCATCTGCCTGAATGCCTTTACCGTCAGCCGGTGCAGCAACCTCAACATTCAGTGGTCCAGCAGCGCTCGCAGGTGCAGCGGTAGCTGCGAGAACATCATTGCCAACAACGCGTCCGCCAGGGCCTGTGCCACTGAGGGCGGCAACATTCACGCCAGCTTTTTCGGCCATACGTTTTGCATAAGGCGAAGCTTTGGCGCGCTCGCCCGTTTGTGTGGTGGCGACGGCAGGTGATGCCATGGCCTGTGGAGCGCAACTCACGCCGGTGGATTCAGGAATGGGCGGTACCGCAGCGGCCTTGCCAGGTTCTGCCTTGGGCGTTGGAGCGTTTGTGCTGCCGGGAGCGGGTGCTGCTTCACCTTTTTTACCAATCGCGCAAATCGGAGCGCCGACAGGAAGTTGAGCGCCAGCTGCCGCGTACATCTTAAGCAATACACCCGGAATAGTATTTTGTACTTCCATGGTGGCCTTGTCGGTTTCGACTTCGCAAAGGATGTCACCAAAGGCGAGCGTATCGCCTTCTTTGACGTTCCATTTCACGAGTGTCCCCACCGTCATGGTGTCGGACAACTTGGGCATATCGATAATATCGGCCATCGGTGTTAAAGTTTGGGTGTGGTAAAATTACGCGAGGACTTTGAGTGCAGCTTCGACAACGCGGGCAGGCGAAGGAATTTGAACGTCTTCGAGTGGTTTCGAATAAATCTGAGGAGCGTCGATTGACGAGACGCGACCAATCGGCGCATCGAGTTCATCAAATGCTTTCGACTGGATAATGTAGGCGACTTGGGCGTCGACACCGCAGAATGGCTTATTCTCTTCGACGAGTAGCACGCGGTGCGTTTTACGCACGGACGCTAAGATGGTTTCTTCGTCAAGCGGGCGAATGGATCGCAGGTCGACAACTTCAACGGAGACGCCGTGCTCCGCTTCGAGAATCTCGGCAGCTTTGAGTGAAGTGATGACGGCTCGTCCATGGGCCACAATGGTGAGGTCTGTGCCTGCGCGCTTTACGTCGGCAACGCCGATAGGCACAATGTAATCTTCGTCAGGGACTTCGCCTTTGTCGTTATAGAGAATGGTATTCTCCATGACGTAGACGGGATCGTTGTCCCGAATGGCTGCTTTGAGGAGCCCCTTCGCGTCGTAAGGTGTCGCTGGGCAAACAACCTTAATGCCTGGATGGGCCGCAAGCATTGCTTCCGGTGTATGTGAGTGGGTTGCGCCAACGTTGGTTCCGCCATTGGCGGGTCCACGGATGACAATCGGACAGTTAATCAAACCGCCTGACATGTAGCGGATGTTGCCAGCGTTGTTCACGATTTGGTCAAAGGCTACGTAGCTGAAGGACCAGAACATGAGCTCCATCACGGGGCGGATGCCTAACATCGAGGCACCGACACCGAGTCCGATAAAGCCTGCTTCGGAAATGGGCGTATCGATGACGCGCTTGGGGCCAAATTCTTTTAACAAACCCTCTGTCACTTTGTAGGCACCATTAAACTGGGCGACTTCTTCGCCCATGATGACAACGTTTTCGTCACGTTTCATTTCTTCGCGCATGGCTGCGCGGATGGCTTCACGGTATGAAAGGATAGGCATGTCGGCAGTTTAGTTCACTCAAAGATAATGGTTCCGCGCGACGTGGTGTCTTTGCCGCGGTTGTCTTCTTCCCAGTAAATATCCTGAGTGATAGATTCGACAGTGGGGTAGGGCGATGCGTCGGCGAAATCGGCTGCTTTATTCGCCTCTTCCATAGCTGCTTCATTGATGGATGCAACGAGCGCGTCAGTGAGCACGCCTTCATTTAAAAGCTCTTTTTCCCAAAGCTTAATTGGATCTTTTTCTTCGCGGTAACCTTTGATCTCTTCTTTATCGCGATACGTTTTGTCAGGGTCAGCCATCGAGTGGCCGAAGTAACGGTAGGTGAAGATTTCTAAAACCGTCGGACGATTTTTTTCATGCGCACGCTTCACGGCAACCGCCGTCTTTGCGCGCACTTCGTAAAGGTCGTGTCCGTTGACGAGATCCCAGTCCATGCCGTATCCCTCTGCGCGCTTGGCCAAGGAGCCAGGGTGAGCCGTGGAGCGTTCTTGCGAAGTGCCCATGGAGTAACCGTTGTTTTCGATAATGAAGATTACGGGTAAATCCCAAAGTGCTGCCAAGTTGTAGGCTTCGTGGACTGCACCTTGATTGACGGCGCCATCGCCCATGTAGACGAGGCAGCAACCCTTGAGACCTTTTTGTTTTAATGCGTAGGCGATGCCGGTGCCGAGTGGGGCTTGTCCGCCGACGATACCATGTCCGCCCCAGTAATTTTTATCGGGTGCGAAATAATGCATCGAGCCGCCCTTACCTTTGGAGCAACCCGTCGCCTTGCCCTGTAATTCCGCCATGCAACTA
>CAIYUD010000211.1 GCA_903929325.1 uncultured Opitutia bacterium
ACACCCGCTGTGGGTGGCAAACCTCGTTTACAAGCATTACCATTCATCCCTGGCTTCGAGCCCCATGATCGTGGACTTTATACTGGGGCGATCGGCTGGGTTGGGTTGGATGGACGCAGCGGTGAACTCGTCGTGGCGTTGCGCTGCGCTGAACTCTCTGGGGCACGGGCACGCGCGTATGCGGGCGCGGGTATTGTCGACGGTTCCGACCCTGCAGCCGAGGCTACTGAAACGGAAATGAAGTTACGGACGATTTTAGACTCTCTCGTCTAAACGCTTAGAGCGAATTTCCCGTTTAGTCTTTCGCTCAATCCACTTTCGTATCATTGGTATTGAACGCACGTATGCCATTATCTGTCCGCATTATCCCCTGTCTTGACGTCCACGCTGGGCGTGTGGTCAAGGGCGTGCGCTTCGAAGAGTTGCGCGATGCCGGCGATCCTGTAGCCGTCGCCGCGGCCTATGAGAAACAAGGGGCAGACGAACTTGTATTTTTAGATATCACCGCTTCGAGCGATGGACGTAAGACCATGATCGAGGTTGTTGAACGTACCGCGGATCAAGTCTTCATGCCACTCACTGTCGGGGGTGGTCTCCGCTCAGTTGAAGATATCCGCGCCATGCTTCATGCCGGCGCCGATAAAGTCTCCCTCAACACCTCAGCGGTTAAAGACCCAGAACTCGTGCGCGCCGCTTCCAAAGCTTTTGGTAATCAATGTATCGTTGTCGCGATTGATGCTAAACGCGTCGCACCCGGGAAATGGGAAGTCTTTACCCATGGCGGACGCAACTCGACGGGTATCGACGTGATTCAATGGGCACGGCAGATGCGCGCATATGGCGCTGGCGAACTTTTACTTACGAGTATGGATGCCGATGGCACCCAAGCTGGGTACGACATCCCACTGACACGTGCGGTCTGTGATGCGGTTGACATCCCTGTGATTGCTTCGGGTGGCGCTGGTAACTTGGACCATTTAACTGACGTACTGCGCGACGGGCATGCGAGTGCCGTGCTCGCAGCTTCCATCTTCCACTTCGGAACGTATACGGTACGCCAAGCCAAAGAGCATCTCAAGGCAGCAGGCCTTCCGGTAAGACTCTAAGGTCTATTAGGCCTTCTTGGTGACAATCAATTTGTCGACACGATGACCATCCATGTCGACGACTTCGAAGGATAGTCCGGCTGCATTGACCACATCGCCTTCTTCAGGAAGACGTCCCAATGAGCGCTGCAGAAATCCTGAAAGTGTCGTGAAACGCCCCGTGCCTTCTTCGGGCAGCGGTGTCGTCATCCCAATCGCTTGACGGAATTGTTCGATATGCAAGACCGCATCAACCAGCCACGAACCGTCCTCACGACGTCGCACCTTTAAATGACGTACGGCTGCGAGTTCACCCGGCAACTCGCCGACAATACGCTCAAGCACGTCGTTCAGGGAGACGACACCGCGGACTCGACCAAACTCGTCGACAACGAGCGCGAGGTGAATTTTTTCCGTTCGGAAACGCTCCAGCAATTGAGTGGCAGTTGTGGTCGGGGCAACACTGGGCGCATCCGTCACTAAATCGCGAACAACTGCTGTACCGGTCAGCGCAAGGTTAGACCAAAGACGCTTCACGGAAACAACGCCAAGGGCTTTATCGGGTGTGCCTCGGAATACCGGGAACCAGCTATGGCCCGATGCGACAACTTTCCGCCAGTTCACTTCATCGGGATCGGCGAGATTTAACCAGATGACGCGATTGGAAGACGTCATCAGCTGCTCAGCCGTTGTCGTATCTAACGCTAATGCTCCAGAAACCATCCGTCGTTCCCCTTCGTGAAAGACGCCACTGGCAATGCCTTGATCAATCAACAGGCGTACTTCGTCTTCGCTGACAGTCTCGCCGCTGGCACGGGTTTGCCCAAATACTTTTAAAACAAAATCTGCCACCCAACTCATGCTACGGATCAACGGTGCAGCTATCGTTGCGGCAGCATGCATCACCCAAGCAAGGTTGAGTGCAAAATATTCAGGGTGAAATAACGCGAGACGCTTGGGAATAAGTTCTCCAAACAAAACCGTCGCTGAACCGACCAGGAAAGATACGAGGGCTTCCGACGCGAGGTGCCCATGTAAGCGAAGCCATTCAAAGGGTAGCTCTTCGAGCCACGGACGTACTTTAATGGCTAGGGGCGCACCCGCGTAGATGGAACCAATGACTGCTGCAAAAGTGATCCCGGTTTGCACCGTTGAAAGAAAACGGGTTGGTTGAGCAATGAGCTCCAATGCGCGTTGTGCACGTCGACTACCTTTAGCCGCGAGCTGACTGAGTTTGTTGCGATTGACCGAGACCAAAGCCATTTCGGCCATAGCGAAGATCGCTGTGGCGAGGATGGATAGGCTGATGAGGAGTATTTCCAAAGAGCGTTAACGGTGAACGGTGGGGGCTTGCTCGTCAAGTAACGCACAGAACTCACTTGCAGTTAGACACTTGCAAAGCATTAAGGCCTAATGGTTATTGTCATTCAGCGCGTTCTACAGGCTTCGGTAACCGTCGAAGGACGTTCCGTCGGAGAGATCGGACAAGGCCTTCTACTGCTCGTGGGTATCGCCAGTGGCGACACGATTGCCAAGGCTGAGAACCTAGCGAACCGGATTCGCAAACTCCGTGTTTTTGAAGATACCGAAGGCAAGATGGGACTCGATATTGTCGATGCCAAGGGCGCGATCTTAGCCGTGAGTCAGTTTACCTTGTTAGGTGATTTCGCTAAAGGTAATCGCCCCTCATTTCATCACGCTGCTAAACCTGAAGAGGCCCTACCAGTCTTCGATGCACTGGTGGATGCACTGCGCCGGGAAACGGGTACGATAGTTGCAACAGGTGAGTTCGGCGCCGACATGAAGGTCAGCCTACTCAATGATGGCCCCGTGACCTTTGTACTCGAAGGTTAAGAGGGTTCATCGGTGTTTCATCCTTCCCCTACCCTGCACACTCGGGCTTAACTCATGGCATGGAAGGTTCGTTCGACGCAGTCGTAGTCGGTAGTGGTATTGGCGGTTTGAGTTTTGCACTCAAACTAGCCGAAGCAGGCCTGTCTGTCGCCGTCGTTACCAAAAAAACAAAATCAGACTCGAATACGAATTGGGCTCAAGGCGGTATCGCCTGTGTCACCGATCCAGGAGACTCTTTTGCAAGTCACATCAACGATACTTTAGCTGCAGGCGATGGGCTCTGTGATCGCGCAATCGTCGAAGCCATTATTGCAGCAGGACCTGCGCGTGTAAATGAACTCATCGCGTGGGGTGTAGAATTTGAACGTTCCTCGACAGGCTCTCCGGACCTCGGCCGTGAAGGCGGTCACACGCAACGGCGTATCTTACACGCACGCGACATGACCGGTCGTGCTATCGAATCGGCATTATTACGTGCCGTCGCTGCCCGTCCCAACGTTAAGGTACTCGAGCACCACCTTGCGGTCGACCTTATCACGGATGGGAAACTTGGCTTAACCGATCCAGGGCGCACCGCAGACCGTGTCCGCGGCCTTTACGTGCTCGATACGCGCACGGGTAAAGTCGTTACCTTTGCTGCGTCTGTTGTTGTTTTGGCAACTGGCGGTGTTGGCCAGGTCTACCTCTATACAACGAATCCCGACATTGCTACCGGTGACGGTATTGCGATGGCCTATCGCGTAGGGGCGGAAGTCCGTGATATGGAATTCGTACAATTCCACCCCACTGCGCTCTTCACGGCTGACGGCGGACGGGCACTCATCTCCGAAGCCGTTCGCGGCGAAGGCGCAATTTTACGCGATGCGAGCGGACATGCCTTCATGGCCGACTTCCACCCTCAGGCCGATCTCGCTCCTCGCGATGTTGTTGCCCGGGCAATCGACACCGTGATGAAGCGTGCGGGCTCAACCCATGTACACCTGGACGCACGACACTTTGCTAAAGGGCATTTCGCTAAACGTTTCCCAAGCATCTACGACACCTGCCTCAAGGCCGGTATTAACCCTGAAGAGCAACTCATCCCGGTCGTTCCCGCCGCACACTATCTTTGCGGCGGAGTCGCCACCGATCTCGCAGGGCGAACGAGCATTCGCGGCTTATTTGCCGTGGGCGAAGCGGGCTGCACGGGTTTGCATGGGGCCAATCGATTAGCATCCAACTCCTTACTCGAAGCTGTTGTCATTGCACACGATGGTGCTTTAGCCGCGGCGGAGATTGTAAAATCAGCGCAGCCTGAAGCCGTAAAATTACCCGCATGGGTTGATGGCAGTGCAATCAACCCAGACGAGCGCGTTGTCATCGCCCATAACTGGGATGAACTGCGTCGGGCTATGTGGGACTACGTCGGGATTGTCCGAACCGATAAGCGTCTGGCTCGCGCGGCTTCGCGCATACGCACGCTCTCCGAAGAAGTCGGAGAGTATTATTGGAATTTCCGGGTTGAACCTAAGCTTCTTGAACTGCGCAACTTGGTGCTCATCGCAGAACTCATTGTAACGTGCGCACAACAACGTCGTGAGAGCCGCGGTCTCCACTACACGATCGATTACCTTGAGAAATTACCTGAGGCACGGCATTCCTCGACGCGGAAAGGATGAGCCTGAAAATTGCTATCGTCGGTACAGGTGCTGTGGGCGGATGGTACGGAGCCCTACTCGCAGCCGATGGACATGACGTTCGGTGTTTAGCCAGACGCGATGCTGCCATCTTGAATGAGAAAGGCATCCGTCTGATTCAACGCGGGAGCGATACTGTCCAGCGCATTACCCTCGCCACTCCGAATCCCGAGGCCATCGGCATCGTGGACCTTGTCGTGATAGCCGCCAAAACCACCGCGAATGCTAACTTGGCTCAATGGATTAAACCCATGTGCGGCCCGCAGACCGTTCTCCTCACTCTGCAAAACGGTATGGGTAACGCAGAGGTCTTAACGCAGATTGTCGAACCTAGCCGTGTCGTCGCTGGACTTTGCTTCGTGTGTATCAATCGGACGGCACCTGGCGTTATTGAAAACATGCTGCCGGGCTACATTCGGATGGCCGCTGCCCAAGGTCCCATTCACGCGAATGTACGTAAATGTGTAGATATTTTTTCCCATGCAGGCGTCGACTGTAAGGCTGAGGATTCGCTCGACGCCGTTCTCTGGAAAAAGCTTTGTTGGAATATCCCTTTCAACGGACTCGCCATCGCCGCAGGTGGCGTGACTACGGATCGTATCTTATCGGACCCAGCCCTGCGCGCACGTGCACGCAGCTTAATGCAAGAAGTCCAATCAGCAGCCGCCGCATGCGGTGTACCATTTTCACAGGAACACCTAGAACGACAATTCACGGTCACCGAGACGATGGGTCCCTACCGTCCCTCAAGCCTCATTGATTACCTTGAAGGCAAGGAAGTAGAGATTGATCCGATTTGGGCTATACCCCTAGCGCGCGGACAAGCAGTTGGCGCATCGATGCCAGAGTTGCGCAAGCTACTCTCAGAAATCCGGGAGCTCGTCGCTAAACGCAAATAGGCCCTACTTACTTAAGCCTTACGGGAGCTAACGCCGGGGTCGCCTCGGGGAGTGCCCGGAAGAGTGCCGCGATTTCTGCATTTACGCGGTCTTCTGTCCATAAGACCTCAGACCAACCTTTGATTGAACGCGCCGAAAAGATACGGTCGCCTTCGGCATTAAATACGGAAACAGAAAGTGTGTAGACGCGTTCCGTCTTTCCACTCGTCGACGTTTCATTTCCGATCAGCCAAGCGGCTCGTACAGTGGCATCGGCAGTGCCGTCTTTCGTAATCGTATAGCCTCTGGCGGTAACCGAGCGCCGAATAGCCTCTTGAACAGTTAACTCCAAATTCTGCGTGGTGCTTGAAGTTGAGCCAGAGATGACGGGCGTAACATTCATGTTACGAACCTTGGCCAGGTCTGCGGAATGGTCAGGACGTGAGCTACAGGCACAAAGAATGACAGCCCCTGTGAGCCAAAACGATACCCTGAGCATCGATTTCATATGCGAATAACTAGCCGAATAACTTGCTGAAACAAGCAAGTTTGTGGGAATAGCCCAAGGTTGACCCCGGGTCTCCGCCAGCGTGTTCTAAGGGCCATGGCGGTGCCGATTCCACCCGCAGGCGTCTCGCTCGATATCGCGGGCACCTTGCTCTTTCCCCACCCTTCCGTGGGCAGCGTTTACGCGAAGGTTGCTCGGGCTCATGGACATCAAATTGACCCCTCAAAACTCGACGAACGTTTTCCGACGGCACTCAAGTCAACCCACAAAGAAACTGGGGCTAAGGATCGCTGGGCGGAGATTGTCGAACGCACCTTCGCAGGCAGTATTCCCCAGAGTGCGATGGCTTCGGTCCAAGCCGGTTGCTGGGATGCTTTTGGCCGCGGGGAATCTTGGCGAATGGCGCGCGGGACCCTGATTATCCTGACCCAATTGCGCTTTCTTGGACTGAAGATTGGGGTACTCTCCAATGCGGATGGCCGCATGCGTCAAGTACTCGCAGATAAAGAGCTTCTCGATCGTTTCGATTCAGTGATGTTAACCGACGGTGTTAGCGCCGCCAAACCTGACCCAGCTTCCTTCGGGAAAATGGCCTACAATCTCGGCTGTAAAATTGAACAACTCGTCCATGTCGGGGACGGACTTGAAGAAGATGCACGCGGTGCAAACGCCTGCGGAGCCCATGGAATCTGGGTTACAGAGGGTCCAGCGCCTGAAGGTATCCACCGTATTCCACGATTAACCGCTCTGCCTGAAGCCATTCGCGACCGAATGCTTCCACAATCCGTCGGTAAAAAACTCTCCCGCACGGGCCGCAATCTCATCGCCAATCTCCGTGGGCATCCTGAAGAGAAAAGCCGGTCAAACGAAAGGACCGTCCGGAGCATCGACCAAGCCGTCGAAGAAGCCGTCAAACGTTTGGGCATTGACCGTCCCGTCCCTGAACACGCCATCAGTGCTGCTTGGGCCAAACTCTTACCGCCAGCACTGGCCCGCAGGACCGCAGCCCTGCGCATCCTTCCGGACGGAAAACTGATGATCCAGTGCGAAGGTGCCATTGTCAGGTCCGAGGTCGCATTCCACAGCCGCTCACTACTCGCTAAGATTCGCGAACTGCCAGGTTGCGGCCACATTAAGGCAATTGGGTTCGTCGTGGGATAATCCCCGCTCTGAAGGCCAATTGGACGTCTCTGGGTGGGTATTTTAAGGCTACTCAAGGCGCTCTTAAACTTATGTAAAAAAGAGCGGGTGAAGCCGGGAACTACCCAACGGGTTCCAAAGCCCCATTAATTCTAGCCAAAGAGCAAATTGGCTGTTCTCTGGCCCTAGGTTTAGGGGGTGGGAATAACATGGGAATAACCTTGCCACC
>CAIYUD010000212.1 GCA_903929325.1 uncultured Opitutia bacterium
ACCATTAAGATCGCTGAGAAGCCCGACGAAGTCGCACGCATTACCCAGCTGATTGCCCAAACCCAGGCACTCATCAGCAACAAGGGCCAAACACCTAAACCCATTCAATGGACGGTCAGTAAACCTTCACGCACCATCAGCAGCGCGAAAGACACGCAGTTCGCTACCGATGCCAACGGACTCGTCACTGTAACCGGCAAACGCGAACCAACATCCGTCACCGAAATTACGCTACCCGCACCGAAGTCACAAAATCTCTCAGCGATTACTTTGCATACGGGTAATCCGAAAAAGGCCGGCGCGGCATCCGGACGTCACCCTGACGGCAACTTCGTCTTAAGTGCCGTGGAAATTTCGCGCGTCAGCCCCAATGCGCCCGCACCACAGGGCCGTTTCTTCCGAATCGATATCCCAGGTGCAGGTAAATGTGCCAATGTTTCCGAAATCGAACTGCTCGATGCCAACGGGGTGAATGTCGCCCGCAAAGCGACCGCCACCCAATCAAGTACCAGCCCTGGCTACCCAGCGACCATCGCAATCGATGGCAAACATTCGACCGGGATTGATAACACAACTTCAACCGACACCCAGACTGACCCTTGGCTCCAACTCGACTTAGGTGCAGCCAAACAAATACAAACGATTCGTATCTGGAATCGTATGGATGGTGGTAACGACGCACGCATCCTCGGCGCCATCGTCTCACTGCGTGATGCCAATGGGAAAGTTGTTTGGTCGCGACGTATCCCCTTTGCTCCAACTCAACAACTACTTGAATTTGCGATTACCCAACCCGAAGTCGCACTCGATATTGGCCAAGCCAAAGCGGACTACGAACAGCCGAGTTACCCTGCAAGCGCCGTGCTCTCAAATCCAATGCCTGCGACACTTGGCTGGGCGGTCGGGCCTAAGCGAACAGCCGAACACCGTTTAGTTCTTTCGCTTAATCAAGTCACCCAACTTGGTGCGGGTGAGCAGATTCGGGTACGCTTACACCACCTCCATACGAAACCTGGTTTAGACGGAATGGATTTAGCGCAATTCAGTTTAAGCGTTACCGACAGCCCTGAGGCGATTGATCAAGCTTCGTCCGAACAAATGAAGCTGGCTGATTTGCGCAAAGAGTTAGCCAAACTCCCCGTGTCAGACATGCCAATCATGCGTGAATTACCGAAAGACAAACAACGACAAACGCATCAACTGATCCGAGGTGGTTGGAATAGCCCTGGTGAAGTCATCGCTGAACCTTTCACGCCTGGAACCCTTCCAGCCATGGGCAAAGATTTGCCAAAAAATCGTCTCGGTTTCGCTCGCTGGATTGCTTCTTCCGAAAACCCACTGACTGCGCGCGTTGCGGTGAATCACTTCTGGCGTGAACTTTTCGGCACAGGTCTCGTCGCGACGGCTGAAGATTTCGGTACGATGGGAGAAAAGCCCAGCCACCCTGAACTCCTCGATACCCTTGCCTACCGCTTTGCACATGAATGGGCATGGAGCCCGAAACGGTTGGTGCGCGAAATGGTTCTGAGCTCAACCTACCGTCAATCGTCAACCATCACCCCTGATGCGATGGAACGCGACCCCGCTAACCGCCTGCTTGCACGCGGTCCACGCAAACGCTTAACGGGCGAAATGGTGCGCGATCAAGCACTCGCCGTCTCAGGATTACTCAACCTCACACAAACTACAGGAACACCGTTTGTGCCGCCTTCTCCCGGAGGCTATCTCCGAAACGCTTTCCGTGGAACCCCAGAAGTCAGCGTTGACCAGACGCCAGGACGACTCCGCCGTTCCGTTTACGCTTACTGGAAGCGCCTCGAGCCATTTGCGACATTGACCATCTTCGATGCCTCCGATCGCGACGCCTGTTCCGCACGTCGCTTCACCACCAATTCACCGCTGCAAGCTCTGACCACGCTGAATGAAGAAGTATTGGTCGAAGCACAAAAGGAATGGGCCAAGCGTTTAGCTGCGACAACAGGCGACGACAATACACGTATTCGCAACGCTTACCTCTCACTCAGCGAGGTTGCACCCAGTGAAAAGCAAATCAACGCGCTCTCACAGTTGTTAAAGCAGGCTCGCACGCGCTACCAAGGCGACGTAGCCTTTACCCAGGCTTCCAAGCTAACGCCCGAACAAGCTGCATGGTGGCAAGTGACCACTGTGCTCTTCAATACCGACTCAGCCCTCAGCCGAAATTAAGATGCGCCACTCCGATTCTGAACGTCTCGCTCAAGAAGCGGTCCGCGAACACCTCCGACTTGTCACCCGTCGGCAATTCCTCCGTAACGCTGGCCTCTGCATCGGTGCTGCTGCTTTCACCGGCTTACGCGGCACGCAAGCCAGTGCTGCCGAAGTCCGCAATGTACTCGGCGCACGCACGGCCCCACTACGTGCGCGCGCGAAACGCGTCATCTACATCCATCTAGCAGGCGCACCTTCGCAACTCGAACTCTTTGATCCTAAGCCTGAGCTCGCAAAGTTACACGGCGAACTCTGCCCTGAGTCCTTCTTGGTCGGTAAAACTTTTGCGTTTATCAAAGGTCGTCCAAAGTTACTCGGACCACTCTATCCTTTCACCAAACACGGCGAGTCGGGCATGGAACTCAGCGACCGTTTACCCAATATTGCTCAGCAAGCAGATGACTTGTGTCTGATCCGCAGCCTTTGGACAGAACAGTTTAACCACGCCCCCGCACAACTCCTTGCGCACACCGGCTTCCAGATTTCTGGACGTCCTTCGATGGGCAGCTGGGTGATGTATGGCTTGGGTTCTGAGAATGAAAATCTGCCAGGATTTGTTGTTTTGCTTTCAGGCGGCACTAAACCAGACGGCGGAAAAGCACTTTGGTCATCAGGGTTCTTACCGTCCGTCTACCAAGGCGTGCAGTGTCAGACGGTCGGCAATCCGATTCCTTACTTAGCGAATCCCGCGGGCGTCGATGGCGACCTGCGCCGACAGGCACTCAATGCCCTCGGTGAAATTAATCAGTCCGAGCATCAACAGTTTGGTGACCCGGAAACCCTGACGCGCATTTCGCAGTACGAACTCGCTTTCCGCATGCAAATGTCGGCACCCGAGGCCACAGACCTTACCAAAGAAAGCCCTGCGACGTTAGCGAAGTATGGTGCTGAACCTGGTAAAGAGTCTTTCGCCAACAACGTCCTCTTAGCACGTCGCATGGCCGAACGCGGCGTACGCTTCGTCCAACTTTATGATTGGGGTTGGGATATGCACGGCGAAGCCGCCCATACCGATTTAGCGAAAGCCTTCACCGAGAAGACTCACTATATGGACAAAGCCGTGGGTGCGCTGATTGCTGATTTACGCGAACGTGGTATGCTCGAAGACACACTCGTCGTGGTGGGCGGCGAATTTGGTCGCACACCTATGTGGGAAAATCGTGGTGGCACACAAAACGCCTACTTTGGTCGAGATCACCATCCAGCGGCCTTCAGCATGCTGGTTGCCGGTGGCGGTTTCCGCGGCGGATTAAGTTACGGCAGTACAGATGAAATCGGGTATGAAGTTGTGGACGGTAAAATGCACGTGCACGACTTACAGGCGACGCTTCTTCACCAGCTCGGCCTCGAACACGAGCGCCTCAACTACCGCTACCAAGGAAGAGATTTCCGCCTGACCGATACCGGTGGCAAAGTTGTGCGTGAACTTATTACCTAATTTTATGTCGACCCGTAATCGCCTTCTCTTTGCCCTCGGGGCAACGCTTGTGCTCGTAGCATTAGCGCAAGCCTTACCGGCGGACGGCGATTCGCGCGGCCCAGCGATTCTCTCCATTTTAGGAAAGTGGCATTTGGTGACGCTTCACTTACCAGCGGCACTCCTCTTTGTCGTACCGACTGTAGAATGGATCCATGCCGAAGAAACACCTTCTCGTCCCGTCCGGCTTCTCACTGATATCGCCGCAGCGGGCACTTGGCTAGCCACGGCACTTGGCATTCTCCATGGCCACTTCAATGGATTCCCCGGAACAGACGTGGAACTTCACTCCAAATTAGGTATTCTCACGGTGGCATTGGCATCACTCTCATGGGCAATGATAAACTTCGGGCGTAAGCTAAGGATTGCACTCCAATGCCTCGCAGCCATCGCAGTTGTACTGGCCGCGCACATTGGAGGCGAGATGGTGCATGACGAAGGTTTCTTAACTGAGCCAAGCAAGCCCACGGTCAAAGAAACTGTTGCTGTCGAAAACTTTAAAGGCTTCTCGCTGATACCTTCAGCCATTGCTGCCACGCCCGATGAACGGCGTCAGGTTTACGAACAAGCTGTTCGTCCAATTCTCGAGGCCAACTGCACAGGTTGTCACGATGCCAAAAAGTCCAAAGGGAAACTTCGCTTGGATTCGATCGAGGCGATTGAAAAAGGCGGTAGCGAGGGTGCAGGTTTAGTATGGGGAAAATCGAGTGAGAGCCGGATCGTCCAACGGGCGACCCTCCCACGATCGGACGAGGACTCGATGCCGCCCGAGCCCAAGAAGATGCTGACGCCTGAACAGGTCGCGGTCATCAAGGGCTGGATTGATGGCAAAACTGTCGTCGCTGCTGCTGCGGCCACCAAAGTCAGTACGCTCGTTAAAACCTACCCTAATCAATCTTTCTCTCCGAATGAAAAAGCTGCGACACAGGCTGATGCGATTGTGAAGAAACTGGGTGTGACCGCCAACTTACGCGCCGTCGAAAACGACGCTGGAATAATCATAACCACACATGCGATCGTCGCGCAGTTCGGCGACAAACAATTATCTACCTTGGCCGACAGCGCAGCTGATATTGCCGAAATGGATCTTTCGCGCACGCGCATCACTGAAGCCTGCAGCGGAACCCTCGCACGTTTTAATAAACTCGAGGTCTTAGCCGTCAGCGAAACCAAAGTGGGCGATGGATTCGTCAGAGCTGCGGCCAGCCTTCCACATCTACGCCGCCTGATTTTACGCGGAACCCAAGTTACCGACATGGGCCTAATGGCCTTAAGCAAATCGCCTGAGCTCCAGGCAGTCTATGTCGGACAAACATCGTGCACCGCGGGAGGCATAGCGGCCTTACAAAAAGCACGTCCTGACTTAAAAATTGTGGGCGCAATTGTACTCGCCGATATTCCTGTGCCAGCGCCGCCCACCAAGGACGAGTTAATGAAAAAAGCGGCCGCGACCAAAGAGGCCAAAAAATAAGTCAGAGCTTCAGGCGCATCCCGTCGTAACAGAGACCGACATTCGGATAGGTCTCGGCAAGCTTCTGAGTCCAGGTGTCGTAATCAATCTGGTACGTCATATGCGTCAGAAAACTGCGTTTAGCGCCAATGGCTTTGGATGCTTCGCAGGCGTCTTCGACTGTCATGTGCGTCGGGTGCCACGCAGGGCGAAGTCCATCAAGGATAGCCACGTCACAACCCTGAGCGAGTTTCACGGCCGCCGAAGGGACACGTTTGCAATCGGTGTAGTAAGCAAAACGTGCGCCGGTGGATGGCTCTTCAAAGACTAATCCAAGTACGGGCACGCCGTGCGGAAGAATTGTTGAGCGTACGATTCCTCCGCCAGGGAGTTCGAGCACTTCAGGCATGGCATGCAAGGTGAGCGAAACATAGCCATCGGACTGAGGCTTATCGGTTGCGTACGGAAAAATCGCACGGACACGTCCAAGTCCTTCTGGGGTCGA
>CAIYUD010000213.1 GCA_903929325.1 uncultured Opitutia bacterium
CTGTCTAAGTAGGCCAAAACATGACCCCGTTCTTTCCGTTCCAATAAGGGAAAGTCTTGGCGAATACGGGCGACATCAAAGGCGGCCATGCAGGAAGTAACGTAGAAGAACTAAGCCAAGGAGCAACCGGGGAATCAACTAGGCTGAATTCGGATGCCTTTACGCAAGTAAGTAGGCACGTCCACATCTTCACCATTAAACAAAGTTGGCTCGGCCATACCAAAGAGGCCACGCCGGAGATTTTGTTCTAAGGCAAAACCAAACATCTGCTGAGATGCATCCAGCGCTGCCTTGGATGGTCGCTTACCTTTTACGGCTTTAACTTTACCCGGAGGTGCTGGCGGCGATGCACCCAGTATAGAAACGCGGGCCTTACCTTCGAGCGCTCCATCCATCCGTGCACCTAAAAGGGTCACTCGATCGCCGCCGAGTTCAGCGCGCAAGAGAGCGACGGCAGCCTGGCAGTCGCCCGTAGTCAACGATGACCCACCGACGACTTGCACGAGTAAATGGTCGACGCGTGTAGCTTCTGGACCGTGGGGTAAAAGTGGTGACGCCAATGCTGCTCGAGCAGCCGTAACCACTGCAGTGGCACCTTCGCCTTCACCTGTCGCAAAAATCGTTAAGCAGCCGAGCGAAGGAAACAGCGCCCGCAACGCACCGGGGTCGAGTGGCATCAACGCACCGGGCGCAAAAAAACCTGAAAGAGATTCTAAAGCAGAGCCCATCCACCGTCGCGTTTCTGCAAACATTTCCGTCGCGGGTGCTTCGGGCTTAACCATTTGCAGAAGATCATCATTTCGCAGTACCACCACGCCGTGGGCTTTTAAATTAAGCGCCACAAGCGCATCTCGGGCTGAACTTTGCCGATGCTCACCCTCATGTGTAAAAGGCAAGGTGACTAATCCAAGTACGACTGCACCCGCTTCTGCAGCTAAAGCGGCAAGTACGCTGGTCGCACCACCGCTGACACCGCCACCCAGTCCAGTAACAAATACAACCACCGCCGGGCCAGCTAACCATCGACGCAGCTCAGCCAAGTCGGCTTCCGCGGCAGAAGCGCCCATTTTGGCTTCTCCGCCTGCACCTAAACCACGCAAGACTGCGCGACCAATTTGAACTTGATCGACCACACCACAACTCGCCAGCGACGACGCGTCGGCATCCACGGCCAAAGTTCGAATGCTTGGTGGCATCGTATTGCTTAACTGCCCAACAAGCGCACAACCGGCACCGCCTACACCCACCAATAAAATAGGTTGTTCGGCAGACATATTAGAGACGGAAAAGTGCGCGGAATTGAGCCCAAATACCGCGCGGCTGACGACGTGGTGGGGCTTCATTCACCAAGGCAGCTGCCATAATCCCGAGCACGCATGCATACTCTGGCTTACGCAAGGCCTCTGCTTCAGTTACCGGTACGCCAAGACGAGCGGGTAAGCGTAAAACTTGCGTGGCAGCTTCCGTGAGACCCGCCAACTGCGAAGCACCACCCGTCAGGATGATACCCGATGGCAATAAAGCCGGGGTCACTTCAACGTCGCGTCCAAAAATTGCGCGCATCCGCGTCTGAATATCTTGCTGAACTTGTTCTAAGAGTTCCCGGATTCGAACAGACGTCACGAGATTAATCGTGCCGCGATTGAATTGCTGATCCCCGCCAACCGCACCTTCTTTTAAAATAGTGAGATTAGCGTCTTCAGGGCGGTGAATGGCGCTGGCATAACGCAACTTAACTTCTTCAGCAAATTCACGACGCACACGCAGGGCAGAACATAGGTCGTTGGTAACGTGCTCGCCACCAACCGAGATGCAACCCGCGCATAAAATGTGCTCACGGTAATAAAGGATCCAATTCGTGGTACCCGCACCAAAATCAATCACCAAACAGCCCGTGCGCTTCTCCGCATCACTGACAACCGAACAACCCGCAGCGTGACTGCCCAATAAGAAGTCCCGCAGCTGTAAAGCCATTCCATTAATCATCCCTACGCGCTGCCGGAGAGTGCTATCTTCGTGCGTTACTCGCCAGAAATTCACTTCTAACCGTTCACCCACCATCCCAACAGGATTCGCGACTTGCTTGCCATCCAACAACGTCGGTTGGCGCATATAAAGAAGCGTGTACCGACCGGGTGGCGGCTCAATCCGTCGTGCCGATAAATTAGCAGCTTCAACATCGGCGGCGGTAACTCGACGGTCGCGACCAGGCACCGGCATCATGCCCTTTACCCGTTCACCATCAACCATTGGACCGTTCACAGATGCATAGAGATCATGCAAGGGCACACCTGAACTACGCTCAGCGTCAGCAATGACTTGATGGACACATTCTGTTAAACGCTCGAGGTCTTGCACAGCGCCCTTAACAACGCCTTCGGTGCGGCGCTCGCCAAAGCCTAAGAGGCGAACGCGCCGATCAACAATTTGGCCAACCAAGACGACAGTCTTATGGGTGCCAATATCAAGAGCGGCAATGCGCCCA
>CAIYUD010000214.1 GCA_903929325.1 uncultured Opitutia bacterium
GAACAAGATCAGCCCCACACAAGTGACGCAGTTTCTGCATTGCTTTTTTGGGAAGCCTATCAGCACGTCTATGATTCGCCACATCTTCCTCATGGATAAGTATAAGGGTATGCCTGCGCTGGTGGATATGAAGAAGACCGCGGAGAACATGGGGCATGACCTGGGCACTGCCCTTACCTATGTCCTAAAAGTCCCTTCACCAAAGAAGGAGTGAGGCATAGTAGCCAGGACTCCCCTTTTTCTGCGAATCCTTCGCATGCCGTAGATGATACAGACGGCGCCGTTCTTCTGCTTTAGCCTTTCCGTCCTCCCGTTGGTAGGTCGGATAGTCCTTATAGGCAATGTCGCCGATCGAGGCTACCTTTTTCCCTCCCTCGTAGACATCTACCTTCTTCTTTGGATTCGTGCTGGGGCGAACGGTGACCCCTAGCTTCTTTGCCTGCTGTTGTGTGTAGGGTTGTATCGCATACATGCTATGTCGTCCTCCTATTTTTTCTGTTGTGCCTCGGAGATCTGCACGGCGATCTTTTGCTTTTTGGCTTGTGCCAAGGAGAGCCATTTATTGCTAAGAGGCTTCCCATCTTGGGCGTAGACCTTCGCCTGATGGGGATGGTTCGGACGTTTTCGGATTCGGTAGGGCATTCTGTTCTAATGTTAGTGTATGATTAACGCTATAAATTAGAATAGCTTGGGCGCGCTTTGTTGGCCGTAATAGGCGCCGCGCCGTGCAGTTAGGATAGGACCTCCGCGCTTCGCGCCGATCCATTCCTCTATGCCTTCTCCTCCGCTCTTAATCTTCTTAAAGACCTGTTGGAGTGCGGAGGAGGTCGTTGTTTTTTCGAGGCTGTCGAAGTTCATGCTCGGTAGATTGATCCGCTGCGTAAATGTCAGCGGCTGACGGCCTGAAATCTTAAAAGGGATGTCCTTCACTTGTCGGATCTGTGCGGCCGTAAGACGATTGAACCACGTGATGGCATCGCCCGCGTTATCGAACGGCGGGACGTCCGTAAGGACTTCATTAGGGCCTGGGAAGTGAATGCCCTTCTCCTGGGTCATCTCATCGATCCGCCGTTGATCTCCCTTGGCTTTTAGCTCTTTGTTCCAGTTGCTCATTGCGGCGCCCATTTCTACTAGTAGATAGAAAGGAATTCTCACCGCACGAGGGTGATCTGCCCTGAGGCATCGATGAGAATCTGCCGGTCGCTCATAAAAGTAAGGTAAAGAGTCGCATTCGCACCAGCCGAGCGGTTGTACTGGATTGAGACCTGCGTGGCTTTAGACCCAGAGAAGGCCAGGGCCTCGTTGACACGGCACGCGCTGACACCGACAGCGAAGAAGTCCGTGGGAAAAGTCGCATTGGTGGCCACGTCCGAAACCGAGGCGTCGAAGGCACGGCTAAACACCTTCTGGAGCTCCTGAAAAATAGCCGCATCACCGACACCCGCAATAAACTGGGTGTTGTTGAGCAGGCGTCCATCGACGCTCGTCGCGAAGTTCGTGAGGGTGTTGGCGGACGAAAGACCGGGCAGAGAGACTGCCTCCTGCGATACGAGCACTTGCGACGCGACCACACCACGAAGCGAGGAAACGTTGAGGCCGTATTGGATTGATGCGCTAGTGCTCGCGACCGGGTAGGCCGAGTTCTCGAGGTTCATGTAGGAGAGGACATACTTCTGGCCCATCTGCATCTCAGACTTCATCGAATCCACGAACGAACCTTCAGGGTTAATTCGATCGTACACAAGCTGAACGTTAGAGATCCGCATAGAACTGATGGTACCCGCGCTGGTGCGGAAGGCACGGAGAAGAGAGTTCCACTGGATGGAAATCTGCAGAGTGCCCGAGCACAAGTAGGCAGGTAGACATTGCTGGCTCGAGAGGAAGCCCAATAGCGGGACCACCTGCGTGCCGAGGTTGGCCTCGGTGGCGGCTGTGACGGCCGTGGTCACACCCGCATTCATCAGAACGGAGGCGTCCCTCTCGATGAATGACTGCGAGCTACCATGCGAGAGGATCTGCTCGTACACCTGGTCGGCATTGGCAATCTGGTCTACCTGGACACTGTTGATGTAGGTCGTGTAGGTGTTGATGCAAGCCGTCGCAAGGGCGTTTGGGCCCTTAAACAAGAGATTGCCATCCGCCGAGGCAGTCACCGCGACATCATAGCGGAGATACGGGTTGCAGATGTAGCCGCTGCCAGCACCGAGCGAGAGTTGGATGTTGGTAGTGCCATTAGCGCCCTGATCGCCCGAAAGAGCCGGGACGTTCACGGTCTGGAGAGAGCACTCGACCGGCTTCGCGGCGGTGTTCGACTTCCAGGCCTGGGGGACCGAAGACTCGGACGACGGGAGGTAATAAGCGGGGGCAGCACCGACGGAGAGAAGCGACATGTTATATTCTATCCGTAGGAAATAATTGAGCGAGATTATGGCTTTTTTTGGAACTTACTACGCCGTAGGGGAAGGGCGATAGGCGCCACAGAGCGAGAAGAGGGCAAGGCGGGCGAAGAGAGACAAGGGGTCTCTGGAGGGGTGGGACGCTGATGAGTTGGGCGGCAATAATTCACGCCGGACGTTCCAATGGAACCGTTTCCTTTTCGCATCATGATCTATCTACTCGGAGCGGAGGTATTCGAAATCGGATCCCATTGACGGTCCATCTGTTCCACCTGGAGAGTGAGGAGGCAATACTGAAAGTTCAGGGGAGCGACGCCAGTTGTTGCGTCTACCACTTGGATAATCATCTGATTGTTTACCTTGCAGTTATTGATGTGATACTCTTGAAAGCCCGAGTCTACCGTAACGGTTGCTTGACTATTCGTGAGGAACGTGAAGAAACGAGTGGGCGAGTAGGGAAAAATGAGGGTATCGCTTCGGATCTGAAAAGGAACCGATGTACCAGCTCCACCAGTGC
>CAIYUD010000215.1 GCA_903929325.1 uncultured Opitutia bacterium
CCGCGAGATGGAATCCGATTTATTCCTCGTAGTACCGACCTTCCGCTGGGCGTTTGAGCCTGAGTGGACTTTGTCTACGGGCCGTAAATCACTGGTACTCGCACGTAAGTTCGAATCCTCAGGTGAAGCTTTTGTCACTGTTGGTTACGACGGCGAGGAGACCCGTCTGGAGAATCTTGCGGGTCAAGAGGCACGTCTACTTGATCAACGACTCTATGCAGATCTTGGTTACGCCTGGGTCGCGGGCTCATGGAATCTTCGTGCGACACTTGGCTGGGAACTCGACAGCCAGATGCGTTTTCAGGTCGGTACGGCCGAGACCGAGGTTAACCCGGGACGCGGTGCGCGTGCGGGTCTTGTTGGGCGCGTCCACTTCTGAGCGGTCAGAGGTTGCTTTCAAGACATCTGTTTGCTCTATTTGCCCCTTCGCTTGCCCCCGTGGTGGAATGGCAGACACATGAGACTTAAAATCTCCCGCGTAACAGCGTGCTGGTTCGAGTCCAGCCGGGGGCACGGCGAATCTCGTTTAATTAGTGCTGGGTGATTTCCAGGCGCTCGCGGCCTTCGGTAATCATTTTCCGTCGTTGGTCATCGAGCTTCTTCTTATTCGCTTCGGATTGTTTCTTATTATTTTGAGCAATCACGGCGACGTCGGTGCCGTCTTCCGGTTGACTTGAGTTTGCGGTACTGCCGTCTTTTTTATCCTTACTGGAATCAGAACTTCCAACGGAAGTTATGACTTTCTTAACAGGTTTATTGCGACGTTCGATATAGTTAAACGCCTCCGTAGCTGCACGCTCCGCTTCCGCAGGGCTGATACGCGCGATAATTTTGTCGCGAAGATTCGATTGTTCGCCGGTGAGTCCCGAGATGGATGCTTGAATGAGCAATTCATACAGAGCATCAATGTCGCTCGCTTTGGTGCCGATACCCTTGGCAATTCTTTCGCCGAGAATTCCATGTGCGGTGCGATAGCCACCTTGGGCCGCCTTGTTTAGCCAATCGTTGGCCTCGGCATGATCTTGTGGTACCCCGTCTCCTTCATTGTAAATTTGGAATAAGCGGTAGGTACAGTTTGTCTCTCCTTCCTCAGATGCTTTTTTATACCAGCGTAGCGACTCATCCCGTTGTTGCTGAATGCGTGATTGTGCAAATTGGTCGTCATAGTAATTGGCCACTTGTCGCATGGCGCTACGATTGCCTTTGAGTGCCTGGGGATAACTCGAGATGGGTGGGACGGTGTTTTCTGCACCAAGAGCTAAACCCGAGAAGATAATACCCAAACAGAGATTTCGCATAGATTTATAGTAGATACACTCTAGATAGATTTAAACTAAAATGTTATACGGTGGCCTGGGGTTGCCCTCGTTGCATGATATGTTGTAAATCTGCGTCATGCTTTATCTTAAATTCATCTTATCCGCGGGAATTATCGTTGGCGCTTCCGAGCTCGCTAAACGGAATTTGGCATTAGCGGCTTTGCTCTGTGCACTTCCATTGACCTCCATCCTGACGATGTCGTGGACCTGGGTGGAGACCCCTGACCCCAGTCGTATTTCTACGCTCTGTATTTCCATTCTCGCTTACACGGTGCCTTCGCTGGTGCTCTTTATCATTTTGCCAATCTTGTTACGGATGGGGCTAAGTTATTGGCCAGCATTGGTCTCCGCCTCTCTTTTAACGGCAGGCTTTTATCGGTTGTGCGACCCTTTCATTACAAAGTGGACCGCCTGATGTCCTTTTGCTGATTCAGGAAAAAACAGCTATACCCACTTAAAGGTCACTCATGGGTTGTCAGCCGAGGGTTTCCTCGTGTGTATAGGAGGTATGACGTTTTTCCGTTTTGGGGTTATGGCCTGTCTTTTGATGGTTGGGTGTGGACCGCAGACACCGCCTGCTGCCTTTGGGCCACTTCCTGTCAGCGTCATCGCTGTGAGTTTAGGTGACGTCAGTCAGTCTGCCGTCGCTTCTGGCCAAGTGGAAGGCGTCCGTGAAGTTGAAGTCCGTGCACGTATTACGGGAATTCTCCAAACCGTCGATTATCGCGAAGGTGGTAAGGTGAAGGCGGGCGATCTTCTTTTTAAGATCGACCCTGCAACTTACGAGGCAGCTGAGGGCCTAGCGAAAGCTCAAGTCCGCCAAGAAACAGCGCGTGCTATCCAAGCCCGTGCGGAAGCTGGCCGTCAGCAAACTTTACTTTCGCAAGGTGCCACCGGACGCAAGGAAGCGGAGGATGCGCTGACTGCAGCGGTGATTGCGGAAGCTTCGCGAGATGCTGCGGAAGCCAAACACCGTTTAGCTCAACTCGATTTGAGTTACTGCGAGATCCGTTCACCGATTGATGGGGTCGCGGGCCGCAGACTTCGTACCGAAGGTGCTTTGGTTAATCCTGTCGGACCCGATGGACTTTTAACAACCGTTGTTCAGTCGAACGAAGTTTGGATTCGTTTCGGTCTTTCCGAAGCTGAGTTTAACCGCCTCTTTAATGGACGTGCGGATGCCGCCAATGGTGCTGAAGTTCGTCTGCTACTCTCCAATGGTACACCATCTACGGTTGTCGGCGTCGTCGATTTTGCTGCGACAGAAGTGGACGCGCGTATGGGTACGATTCAAATGCGTGCCCGATTCGAGAATGCCAAAGGTGCCTTGCTCGCGGGTCAATTTGCACGCGTGCGGGTTGTGGGTCTCAAGGCAGCAGGCGGCTGCACCATTCCGTATGCAGCTTTAGTACAAGCACCAACGGGCCGTGTTGTCATGGTCGTTGGTGAAGGCAATAAGGCCGAAGTTCGACCTGTGGTTTTAGGCGATGTCGCAGGTGCCGACGTCGCAATCCTTTCAGGTCTTAAAGAAGGTGATCAGCTCATCGTCGATCAATTGCAAAAACTGCGCGCAGGTGCCCCAGTGTCTCCTCATCCCGCAGGAACTGCAGCCGTTCCTGCTACCAAGTAAGCCATGCGCTGGGACTTCTTTATCCAGCGGCCGATTTTTTCGGTCGTTATTTCAGTTATCATCGTGCTGGTGGGTGGACTGGCTTTGCGTTCACTGCCACTCTCGCAATACCCACAGATTGCTCCGCCCACCGTCACGGTTGTGGCAAGCTATCCAGGCGCGACACCTGAGGCATTGATTCAAACTGTCGCTGCGCCACTCGAAGAAGAAATTAACGGGGTGGAAGGTCTGCTCTATTATTCTTCGAATGCTTCATCGACGGGCACCCTCACAATTTCGGTTACCTTTGAGAACGGTACGGATCCCGATATGGCAACGGTGTTGGTCGCCAATCGCGTACGTGTCGCCGAGCCACGTCTACCCGAAGACGTCCGCCGGCTTGGTGTTATTACAAAGAAGCGGTCCAATGATATCTTACTTTCAGTTTCTGTGCTGTCGCCCGGGGCAACCCACGACACTGTCTTTTTAAGTAACTTCGCGACCAATGTCATTGTTGAGGAGCTCAAGCGTCTTCCTGGCGTTGGTGACTGCGGCGTATTTGCGGCCCGTGATTATGCGATGCGCGTTTGGCTTAAACCTGATCGGATGGCTGCGTTGGGTGTCGTCCCTGGGGACATCATTCGTGCCATCCGTGCGGGCAACGCACAGTATGCCGTTGGTCGTATTGGCCAAGAGCCCTCGGTGAATGCCGCCTTTGTCATCCCCGTCGTGACGCGTGGGCGGCTCAATACCCCAGAACAATTTGGTGATATCGTCGTGCGGTCGGGTGGTGGGGCAGGGACGCTCTATCTACGCGACGTCGCCCGTATTGAATTAGGTTCACAGAGTTACGAGCAAGTTGCGGCACTTGATAATCAGCCATGCGTCGGTACCCGCGTCTTTCTACAAACCGGTGGGAATGCGCTGGAAACGGCAAATCTGATTCGCGCAAAGCTTAAGGAGCTTGAGCCACGCTTCCCGCCCGATGTGCGTTGCGAAATTCCTTTTGATACGACGCTCTTTGTCCGTGGCGCTTTGCAAGAAGTACGCTCTACGCTGATTGAAGCAGCGCTTTTAGTCGCGCTCGTGGTCTTCCTGTTCTTGGGCAGTTGGCGGGCGACCTTAATCCCGATGATTGCGGTGCCGGTTTCTATTATTGGATCATGTGCCGGACTGTGGGTTCTAGGATTCAGTATTAATATTTTAACGCTCTTCGCGATGGTCATCGCGATTGGTATCGTGGTCGACGATGCGATTGTCGTCTTAGAAAATACTGAACGACTCATGCGCGAGCGTGGTTTGGCCCCATTTGAGGCAGCACGAGAATCTGTGCGTGAAGTTGCTGGTGCCGTGATCGCAATTGTATGCGTCCTTACCTGCGTATTCCTCCCAGTTGCCTTCCTCGGTGGTATTGCGGGAGCACTCTACCGTCAGTTTGCGGTGACCTTGGCTCTCTCGGTGGTTATTTCGGGTATCGTCGCGCTGACCCTCACCCCAACGCTCTGCGCTTTGTTCCTGCGCTCAGACCAAGACCATGATGCCCAAGGCTTCATGGGGCGTGTGCTGGCGGGCTTCAGTCGTGGATTTGGACATCTCGCTGCCTGGCATAACCGCACGGTTCGTTGGCTACTGATTCACCCGCGCCAAGCCACGGCGATTTTCTTTGGCGTGATTCTTGCGAATGCTGCCCTCCTGTTTTGGATTCCCCGTGCATTTTTACCTTCAGAGGACCAAGGCTACCTTATTGGCATGGTGAATCTACCCGATGGAGCGGGTGTAGGTCGGACCCAGGTCTTTATGGATCGGATGACGCCAAAGTTCCGTGCCGTCCCCGCAGATAAGCCTGCCGTATTCCATACGTTTGCCATCAGTGGTTTTGACTTAATCGGCGGTGGCGAGAGGCCCAATGCGGGCACTATCTTCCTTCCGCTCAAGGACTACAGTGAGCGTAATATTGGTGGCGAAGACTTAGCACGTCAGCTGATGGGTATGGGCATGTCGCAACCTGATGGCATGTGCTTGATTGTTAACCCGCCGGCGATTCGTGGTATTGGCAGTGCGGGCGGTTTTGAATTTTACCTCCAAGCGCGCGAAGATGATAACCCGGCGCACCTTGCGATAGAAGCAGACAAGCTTGTTGCCGCATTGAGGGCTGAGCCAAGGTTAGCAGGGATCAATATTTTCCTGCGTGCTGCTGTGCCTCAAATGTTTGCCGAGGTTGATGAAGTGCGTGCAGCCGCACTTGGGGTCTCTTTGGCTGACCTTCATGAAGCGCTCCAGGCGACGGTCGGTTCCTTGTACGCCAATGATTTCACATTAGCGGGACGAACCTACCGTGTCTTGGTACAGGCCGATGCTGCAGATCGTTTAAACACTGCAGATGCGGGGCGCGTGCCGGTACGCACGGCCGACGGTACGCTTTTACCCGTTTCCACGTTTGTTACTTTCCGGCCCGCAGTTGGACCCGAGCAACTTGAACGTTACAAGGGTTTCTTGTCGGCGCGCGTCATGGGTTCGGCCGCACCGGGTACAAGTTCGATTCAAGCTATTGAATTGGTCGAAAAAATTTCCCAGTCGACACTCAGCCGCGGTTACGAAATCGATTGGACGTCGCAAGCCGTCCAAGAAAAGCGTGCAGCCACGTCGGCGTTGCCTGCGTTCGGCTTTGCGTTGTTCATGGTATTTTTAATCCTCGCCGCACTCTACGAAGATATCGCTTTGCCAATTGGGGTGCTCTTAACCGTTCCCTTTGCGCTTTTAGGCGCACTGTTGGCATTGCTCGTTCGTGGAATGCCCAACGATATCTATTTCCAAATCGGCTTGGTGACGCTCATTGGATTGGCCGCCAAAAATGCTATTCTGATTGTTGAGTTTGCAGAGTCGGCACGTCGGTCAGGCCGCAACGCAGCCGAAGCGGCCGTCGAAGCCGCACGTATTCGTATCCGTCCGCTGGTGATGACATCGCTTGCGTTTATTTTAGGTGTCTTGCCACTGGCGTTCGCCTTCGGGGCGGGTTCCGCAGCACGACGATCGATGGGAACTGGCGTGGTTGGCGGCATGCTCTTAGATACCTTTGTGGCTACGCTCTTCATTCCTTGGTTCTTCCACCTGCTCTCGGGTCGCCGTGAAGCTAAGCAAAAAATCGCACCATGAACCGCGCCATCCTTCTAGCAATCATGCTCTGTGGCTGCGCTGCAGGACCCGACTATACACGACCCGCTTTACCGCTTCCGACGGAGTTTGATAATTCAACATCCGAAGGCACCAAAGCGATTGACCGTACATGGTGGAAAGCTTTCCAGGATCCATTGCTCGATGGTTTGGTGGAACGTGCGCTCACCGGTAATCAAGATTTGATAGCCGCGAGTGCACGTGTCGATCAGGCGATTGCGGTTTTGGGTGGCATTGAAGCTGCTGGGCTTCCTGCAATCGATGCACGAGCTGGCTTTGAGCGCAGAAAGTACAGCACGGATTTAGCGGCGAATCCACCTGTAGGTACGCCACGGCAACGTGATAACGCTGCAGCCGGACTTTCGCTGTCGTATGAAATTGATATCTGGGGTCGTGCGCGTCGTGCGCGCGAAGCCTCACAAGCGATGCTTCAGTCGGGCCGTGAAGCACTCTACGCTGCTGAGCTTTCGGTTTCGGCGTTAGTTGTTAGGACGTATGTTGAGCTCCGTTCGGTGGATACCGAGTGGGTTGCGTCCGAAGATGCTGTGAAAGCGCGCGAGGAGTCGCTGCGTGTGGCGAAATTACGCGAGAGCACGGGTAATGCTTTGCTGGGTGAGGCTGCACGGGCAGAAGGTGCGCGAGCTGGGGCTCTTACCCGTTTGTCGATGGTAAGGCGCCAACGAGCTGCCTTGGAGAATCTTCTCGGTACGTTGGTGGGTGATCCCTCTTTGAAAGTCGCACCGAGTCAGACGGCACTCGTCATCCCTTCTGCACCGGCTGCCGGTCTGCCATCATCCTTACTTGAACGTCGACCAGACGTTCGCCAAGCCGAGCAGTTGGCCATTTCCGCTAATGCGCAAATTGGCGTCGCCAAGGCTTCAGCCTTTCCGGCGCTCACATTGACTGCGGGCTTAGGCTCAGAGAGCCGAGAACTTTCGGGACTTTTTGCGAGTCCAGCAGCGACATCTGCCGTCGGTTTATCGATTGAGCAAAATATCTTGGATTGGGGTCGGGCTGGTCGCGCAACGGATGCCGCTGAAGCAGCCGCTAAAGTCGCCGCTGCCACCTATGCGCAGTCGGTTCTCGATGCCTTACGTGAAACACGCGACGCATTGGTAGTTTTACGCGAGGCAACCATTGTTTCCGAAGCTACCGAGCGCCAGGCGATTGCCGCCGAGCAGTTACGTAATTTTGCCCAAAAGCGTTTTGATGCAGGCGAGATTGGTTCAGCAGAGTTTGCGGATGCGCGCGTCGTCTATGCGGATTCCGTTTCCGCAGTCGCCAGTGCCCGTCGCGATCGCATCCATGCCCACGTCCAACTTATCAAAGCATTGGGCGGCGGGTATGATGGGGAGTGAAGACGAGAGACTAAAGACTAAGGACGAAGGACTAAAGGCTGCGGAAGAGTAGAAAGTAAAAAGAGATACATGGACGGCGGCGACTGCGTCGCCTATGACGGCGGGCTTCGCCCTACGACGGCAGCTCGCATGCGAGCTTACGACGGCGTTCGGCCATTGGCCTCACTACGACTTAAAAAGAAGCGGAGAGGCTGGGCAGATAGACAGGAATTAAGAATTAAAAATTAAGAGAGAAGCAGCCAGCTAAACAGCTAACCAGCTATTACCGCTACCACCGCTAATACCGCTACTTACCTCGTAATCTCAATCTCGCCCAGTACAGCCCCTGCGCAGGTGCGATCTTGTGCGATCCAGTATGGGGCGTCGCGGTTGGCAAAGCGAATGTAGTGTCGTGCGTCGGCACCGGCAGGTGCAC
>CAIYUD010000216.1 GCA_903929325.1 uncultured Opitutia bacterium
AACCGTGGCGGCAGAACCCAAACCTGTAGAAGTTGTTTCGCCCATCGAAGCAACACCACCGGTCGAAAATCCCAAGAAAGCATATATGTTTAGCGAAGCAGAAGTCCGTATGCTATTCGAAGAGAGCGGGCTCGAGTTTGAAAATCTCGAAGTCGGAGAAAAAGATGAGAACACTTACACTTGTACGGCGTCCATTAAATTCGCACGCACGCCGGGAGCGCGTAAGGCGACATTTTTTGTTATACTTAGTTTTCACCCAAATGTTGGACCACGCCTCACCGTCTTTCTTGAGCTTTATCGAGGAGATCCCGATCAAAGTGATGAAGATTTTTTACAAAAAACGACCGAAGAGTACATTGATTCTTTCCACGTCCTAACGCTCAGGACAAAGAAGCTTGAATCAGATCCAGAGAGTTTTCCTGGAGACACAGTATTGTTTACGGCATCTAATGTTCTTCCCAGAAGTAAGGAGTCGGCACGTGAGGTGCTGGTTTCGTTTTTCTCTCTTATGGCGATAGATGTCGAGGAGCTATTACTGAAACGCGATGGAAGCATGCCTGTTTTTATTCCAGAAAAGGAAGTCGGTGAGAATTTGCTTCTAAGTTTCGAGAATAGATTTGCGTACGAGTTAAAGTGCCGTGCCCGTGGCGGCTTCAAGATAGCTGATTATGCTGCGGGTCGGCCAATTGCGGATGACCCTTTGGCTTACCCCATGCAAATGATTACTTTCTGGGATATACAAAAGGCTGCGGTTGTTGAGATTAACGATAAAGCGGCTGATTTGCTGAAAAATGATCCTCTGTATTCTTTGCCCTCAAGACGTGCGCTCGATACCTATATACGTTGTCAGACCAGAGAGCCGAGCGAGCAGGAGCTCGCTGAGTTAGAGAGTTTAGCCCTGGACCCTGTTACGAAGGAAATCCGTGATCCCGTGGCCAATTACATGTATACCCGCTTCATGTTAGATAAAGAGGAGTCTATCGATGATAGTGGACGGGAATATTATGTGAGATGGGCAAGTGGTATACGTGGTAGTGCCATGCTGGGTTTTCCTCAGGCCCTACGACTTTACGCTAACTTGCTTGAGTCTATGGATGACGAGGATTTTGAACCTAATTCCGTCGACCTTGCTGAATCCAAAGAGTGGCAGGCACTTGCCCCCATCTTTCTCGAAATATCCTACGGAGATAATAAGGGAAATTTAGACTCACTCTACAAAGCGAACGATTTCACGCCTATCGTTCTTACAGGTCCGCGTGATCCTGAGCAGTTCAAGCTCGCACAGTCTGCTCTCGAGAAGATGAACGCTGCACGCAAAGCACGTGGCTGGATTACCTTTACACTTAAAAATCCAAACGCGAAGAAAGAGTCGGCAGAGGTTGTGGGTACAACGAACACTTCTTCTGAAGTCGCTGTAAAGTAAGGTTAACTATCTATAAAAAAGGCTGGGGCTTTATGGGCCCCAGCCTTTTTGTTGCACGGGTGTTCCGCTTATTGTCCCCGGCCCATCTTGTCGGTCACGGCAGGGCTACCGTCTTCTTTGCGGTAGTTAACTTTAGCGGCGTCTAGGTACTTAAGGTGATTGTCGAGGCGTCCCTTGAAGTTTTTCCATTCACGGCCTTCTTGGGGTGACCAGACTACTTCAGACAAGGCACAGGCGCGTGGGAAGGCCATGTACTCAACTTTGTTCCAATTGAAGTTATATTCCGACCATAGCTGAGCTTGGCAGCCGATGACGTGTTTCGCCTGTTCGGGGGTGAAATCGCCGGGTACAGGATTGAGGGAGTAAACCTTTTCGATCGGCAGGTTGCCGCCGATGACCTCGAACTGTGTGCCCTTGGGTGTGCCGCCTTGGCCGTAGTCGAAGTAGGTGTGCGAAGTGGGGGCCATGACGATGTCGTTGCCGTTATTAACGGCGTGGTGAGCCCATTTCCAATCACGCCAGACCATCATAGTGGCAGTTTTGGAAAGTCCGCCTTCTTGAATTTCGTCCCAGCCGATGAGCTTTTTACCACGGGCCGCGAGGAGTTTCTCGACGCGCTTGATGAAGTAAGACTGAAGTTCGTGGGAGTTATTAAGTCCTTCGCGCTTGAGGACGTCTTTGGCAAATGCTGAGTTGTCCCACTGGTTCTTCGGAGCTTCGTCGCCGCCGATGTGGAAGTATGCGCCTGGGAAGATTGGGCAAAGTTCCGCGAAGACGTCGTCAATAAAGCGGAAGGTTTCTTCCTTCGGGGCAAAGATGTAAGGCAAAACACCCCAGCGGCTGTTAACCTTCGGGGCGTAGCCTTTGACGTCGGTGTTGCCGAGTTCAGGATAGGAGGAAATCGCACCAGCGGCGTGACCGGGCATCTCAATTTCTGGTACCACGGTGATATGCAGCTTCGTTGCATAGGCCACGACCTCGCGAAGCTCGTCTTGCGTGTAGAAGCCGCCATAGCGCTTGCCGTCACCCTTGTTGCGATCGCCCATGGTAGGTGATTCATCGCGCCAAGAGCCAATCTGGGTTAATTTTGGGTATTTCTTGATTTCTACGCGCCAACCTTGGTCCTCGGTGAGGTGCCAATGGAATGTGTTGAACTTGTGCATCGCCATCAAATCCAAGAAGCGCTTCACGTGTTCTTTGCCAAAGAAATGTCGACCTTCGTCGAGCATCATGCCGCGCCATGCGAAGCGTGGCTTGTCGCGGATGAGGCCAGGGGGTAAGTAGGTTTTTCCGTCGTTACCTTTGTAGGTGGCTTGCAAGAGGGTTTGGTAAGCGTAGAAAGCGCCCGCTGCGGTGCGTGCCGAAATGATTACTGGCTGGGCGGGCTCAGCGCTAATGGTGTAACCCTCATCGCCCACTTCAAAGGTGTTGATTGGGGCTGTGACTTGGACGAGTTGAATGGTTGTGCCATTGCTGGGGCCTTTAAAGGCCGAGCGAATGAGTTCGGCTTCGGCAGCGAAGGCGGCGGGAGCTTCAACCTTTGCTCCGGTCAGGATCGTCGCAGATGCATCCATGATCGGGGAGACCTGAACGGGCTGAGGGATGATATTCATGGCGCTGGCAAAAGCTGCCAAGCAGGTCATTAGGAGCACAGAGGTTCTCATGGGTGGTTTTAAGACAAGCAGTGAGGGTTAAGGGTTCCAACTACTTAATGTCCATTTTGCTGAAGAGTTTGCAGTCTACGTCTGCCGCATTCTTTTAGGTATATGTCCAAAGACCTCCTTTTTGCCCCTATTCAACTCGGCGCCTTGAGCCTCCCTCATCGCGTACTCATGGCCCCGCTGACCCGTTGTCGTGCAGATACCGGGAATGTGCCGACTACTTTAAATGCCGAGTACTACCGTCAACGCGCTTCCGCAGGGTTGATTATCGCTGAGGCCACCGCCGTAACAGCTCGCGGATTCGGCTATCCCCGGACCCCCGGTATCTTTAATGACGCCCAGGTTGCGGGCTGGAAACTCGTGACCAACGCTGTGCATGCTGCCGGCGGAAAAATCGTCCTGCAACTCTGGCACGTTGGTCGTATCTCGCACCCTGCTTTTCAGCCCAACCGCGAACTGCCCGTGGCACCTTCGGCAATTAAACCACAGGGACAAGTTTTCACGGGCGCAGGCATGGAGGATTACGTCACTCCGCGCGCTCTCGAGACCGCAGAGATTCCTGCGATCATTGCTGAATATGTGCACGGTGCTAAATGTGCTAAAGCCGCTGGCTTCGATGGCGTTGAGATCCATGCGGCCAATGGTTACCTTATCGATCAATTCATTCGCGATGGTTCCAATCATCGCACCGATATCTATGGTGGTTCCGTCGAGAACCGTATCCGTCTCGCAGTCGAAGTAACCGAGGCGGTGAGCAAGGTCTGGGGAGCTGATCGCGTCGGCATTCGCCTCTCACCGGGTGGTATCTTTAATGACATGGCTGACTCCAACCCGCTCGCAACCTTCGGCGGGCTCTTGCGCAAGCTCGAGCCTATGGGCTTAGCCTACGCACACATTACCCGTGTGACTGCGCAGGATATCGCCCATGGCGCCAAGGATGGCGTCGGGCCGCGCGAGCTTCGTGCTTTCTACAAAGGTAAAATCGTCAGCGCTGGAGGTTTCGATCGCCCGCAAGCTGAACAAGCCATCCGTGAAGGTTGGGCGGACGCACTTGCCTTTGGCGTTCCGTTCCTCACCAACCCTGACTTGCCTCAGCGCCTGCGGACGAACGCCCCTTTGAACACACCCGACGAAAGCACCTTCTATGGTGAAGGCGAAAAAGGGTACACGGATTATCCGGCGCTCGCCTAAGGCTAGTAGAGGGTCAGCTCGTCTCCAACAGGCACTCGTAGAGTGCGTTGAGTGTCGATTGTAGATGGGCGAAGCGAGCGCCAGGTAATAAGGTATCAGTGTCCAAGTAAACGTCTCGACGTACCTCAATCATCACCGTGGAGAAGCCCGCGTAGCTGTCACCATGGGCTTTTGATTGAACGACAGTCGGCACCAATGATCCACTGTAGGGTGTATCCAGAGCGACTTCGTAGCCTGCTTTATCAAAGTGCGCTAAGACGATGCCTTCGATACCACGACTCCACTGCTTGTCGACGCCGATGCAAATTTCTGGACGGCAGCTGGGGGTTGTTAGTTCGGTCGGCAAGGGGTCTAACGGGTAGCTATGTGCGTCAATGAGCACACAGGTACGACGACCTGAGGTGCAGAGTCTTTCGACCTCGCGGTTGAGTTTAGCGTGGTGAGGGTCGTACCAGGTCTTGAGAAGTCGCTCCCGTTCACTTGCCTCGAGTTTCGGGCGTAGGGGGACATTGTTTACGCCGTGGGTGTAGACAGCACCCATACCATGCTTCGCTGCAGATTCATCTTTGTCGTCACGGAAGCGTTCAACATCGACGACGAGTCGGGAAACCGGTGCCGCTACAACAATGATCTTTGGGTTTAGAGGGGCGAAAAGTTCGTCGGTACGGTGATCGACGATTGCCTGCTGTTGTCGACGCAGTTCAGCGTCGTCGATCGCCAGTCCAGCGCGTTCAGCCGTCGGAATGAACTGAGAGGCATGTGGAACATGAACAATGAGACCCATACCCCTATCTCTACGCGGGCGGCACCGTTCAGTCGATGTGACCGTGAGTCATAGTAAACAAAAAGGGCCAGCGTTAGCTGGCCCTTCAGGTTGTCATTTATCCTGATGACTTACTTCTTCTTTGCATCCACAGGGATGCGCATGCCGTAGAAGCTACGGTAGACGAAGAAGAGAGCCACGGCGAAGATGATCGAGCCGAAGGTCAGTGTGGTCGAGTGGGGTAGGTTCACAGCGATTTCCACGGCGAGGAGGCCGAAGAGCGTGGTGAACTTAATCACAGGATTGAGTGAGACCGAAGAGGTATCCTTGAAGGGATCGCCGACAGTGTCGCCGACAACGGATGCAGCGTGGAGCGGTGTGTTCTTCGCTTTCAGTTCCACTTCGACAATCTTCTTAGCGTTATCCCAGGCACCACCAGCGTTCGCCATGAAGATGGCTTGGAAGAGGCCGAAGAAGGCCATACCGACGAGGTAGCCGATGAAGAAGAACGGATCAAAGAAGGCCAACGACAGTGAGAAGCAGAAGACGGCGGCAAAAATATTCACCATGCCTTTTTGTGCGTACTGTGTGCAGATACGGACGACTTCTTTGGAAGCTTCCGTTGAAGCAGTCGTTGCGTCCAACTTCATGTTTTCTTTGATGTAAACGACAGCACGGTACGAGCCAGTGACCACCGCTTGGATAGATGCACCGGTGAACCAGTAAATCACCGCGCCACCCATCAAGAGACCCATGAGGGCTTCAGGGTGCACGAGTGAGAGTTTCTCGAGGACGTTGAAGCTCGCATCCGTTTTGCTGTAGTGGCCTTGCAGCATCATGATAATGCCAAAGACCATCGTGGTTGCACCCACGACCGCTGTGCCGATGAGCACAGGTTTCGCAGTCGCCTTGAAGGTATTGCCGGCACCGTCACCCTTTTCGAGTTGGTGTTTAGCGGCACTGAAGTCTGGCTTGAAGCCGAACTCGCGTTCGATTTCGCCGGAGATGCCAGGGCGTGATTCAATCTGCGAAAGTTCGTAGACCGATTGAGCGTTGTCGGTGACAGGGCCGAAGGAGTCGACGGCAATGGTCACTGGGCCCATGCCTAAGAAGCCGAAGGCAACGAGGCCGAAGGCGAAAATCGGAGCGGCAAAGGCGAATTGCGGAGGCATCATCGAGGCGATGGCTGGGAGGGTCGAGAGGAGGTAAGCACCCAACATGAGGCCGAGGATGCAAAGACCCGTCCAGAACGCGGAGTAATTACCGGCGACGAGACCTGAGAGGATGTTCAATGAAGCACCACCTTGGTCGGAAGAAGTTACGACTTCTTTGACGTGACGGCTTTCCGTTGAAGTGAAGACCTTGGTAAACTCAGGGATGAGTGCGCCTGCGAGGGTTCCGAGTGAGATGATGGTCGAAAGTACCCACCAGAGTTCGGCATTCACTTCGGGTTGATCGGTTAACAGGTAGAAGCTGGCGAGGTAGGTGATACCAATGGAGACGATGGAAGTAATCCAAACGAGATTGGTGAGCGGGTGCTCCAGGTTGAAGTCTTTCGACTTACCCCAGATGGCGGAGCTCAAGAGGTCATTGATGCCGTAGGCGAGAACCGAGGTGAGCACCATGAGGATGCGCATGGCGAAGAGCCAGATGATGAGTGTGGCACAGAGCGCAGGTTTCGCAGCAAGGGCTAAGGCGAGGAAGGCAATCAGTGCGACGCCGGTTACACCATAGGTTTCGAAACCGTCAGCGGTAGGACCAACCGAGTCGCCCGCGTTGTCGCCTGTACAGTCAGCAATCACGCCAGGATTGCGGGGATCGTCTTCAGGAAGTTGGAAGACGATCTTCATTAAATCGGCACCAATGTCAGCGATCTTGGTGAAGATACCGCCGCAAATACGGAGGGCGGAAGCACCGAGGGATTCGCCGATGGCGAAGCCGATGAAGCAAGGACCTGCGAGTTCCTTATCCAGGAACTTTAAGATGCAGATCATGAAGAAGAGTTCAGTGGCGACGAGGAGCAGGCCGACGCTCATGCCTGACTTCAGGGGGATAAGCAGGGTGGCGAGCGGGTTGCCGCGGAGAGCCGAGAAGGCTGCGCGAGAGTTCGCAACGGTGTTGATGCGGATACCAAACCAGGCCACGGCATAGCTACCGAGGATACCAAGGATGGATGCGCCAAGAATGATGGCGACGTGGAAGGTTGATTTGTGTTCCAGCACGCCGAAGTAGTAACCCATGCAGATAGCAATGAGTACCCAGAGTGCGGCGAGGAACTTACCTTGTTGCCAGAGATATGTTTTGCACGTTTCCCAAATGATTTGGGAAATCGCTGACATCGAACTGTGCACAGGGAGTGCACGTGTCTGAATATATTGGAGCCAGCCGTAGGCGACGCCGAGGAGGCAGACACCCAATCCGATAAGGAGGATGTTGGATCCTGTGAGCGCACCGTTAAGGAAGGAGACGGTATCCAAATTCGGAATTTGGATGTCAGCTTCGCCAGCGCGAGCGAGTGAGGGTAGGAGAGCGGCTAGGACGGCCCAGCCAAGGTTCTTTGTCTTCATAGATGTTTTGTGGGCTCGTTGGGGACGAGCGAACGTCTGTTAAGGCAAAGCACTCAGCTTGGGTCGAGTGTATTTTTTAGTAGTTTTGGGTCTCTGGGCCGGGCCTTAATCTACGATGCTTGCCAGCAGCGAAGGGGCATGCTCCTTTGGGTGTATGGAAATCACCGTACTCGGCTGTGGGACGTCCCAAGGGGTGCCCCTCATTGCCCACCCGAATACGGGCTTGGACCGCGCCAACCCTCGCAATTGGCGGACGCGCACGAGCATCCATGTCGTGATTGAAGGTCATGCCGTCCAAGTCGATACAGGCCCCGAGTTTCGCCTCCAGTGTCTCCATAACCAGATCGAGAACATCGACACGGTTCTTCTGACCCACGGCCACGCTGACCACGTCCTCGGGATGGACGACCTACGGCAGTTCTGTACCAACAAAGAAGGTGCGGCTATTCCGGTCTACTCGACCCCAGAGGGACTTGGACGTGTCCGTGCGATTTTTCC
>CAIYUD010000217.1 GCA_903929325.1 uncultured Opitutia bacterium
ATGCCTTCAGGCTGATAGGGCTTTACGGAAGGGCCCCCGACTTTTCGCACGAGTAAGCCGGAGGCTGCCAAAGCTTGATCTCGGATGACTTCTGCATCGAGGCGTTGCCGAGGTCCGCGCGAGAGCAGGCGGTTCTCAGGATCCTTTTCGAGTTTTTCGGCCGTCAAGACAGCAGACTGCCGGAAGGTAGCGCTCGTTACTATCAAGCGAACCATTGCACGATGGTCCCATCCCGATTCTGTAAATTTAATCGCTAACCAGTCTAGGAGTTCGGGGTGACTTGGGCGCGCGCCGGTGACACCAAAGTCTTCCACTGTCTCCACAATACCTTTGCCCATGATTTGGTACCAAAGACGGTTCACGGTGACGCGGGCAACCAAGGGATTGTCTTTGGCCATTAACCACTGCGCGAGACCGAGACGATTGTTCGGCGCGTTTTGTGGGAAAGGATGAAGTGCCGCAGGCGTGCCTGGAGAAACTTTCTCACCTTTGTCTGCATATTGTCCGCGCTTGAGGATGTAGGCTGTTGCCTGCTGATTCATAACGTCATCCATAACCAATGAGGCAACCGATCCAGCGGAGAGCTCGGCTTGTCGCTTAGCGAGTTGATCGACGCGCGTGCGCAAGGCCTGGGTAGCGGGATCGGCTTTACTAATATGGATTTGGGTGAGCAACTGTAAGCGGACTTTCTCGTCGGCACCGTTTGCGACTGGCGCGACAAGTGCAGAGAGGGTTTCTCCGAGCACCTCACTTGGAGCGAGTGCGCGATCGAAGACACGGATGTCTTGAATGAGGACACCCGCATTGGTGTAGGCGGCGTCTATACCTCCAGCGGACTTAGATCTCGCGCCAATACGGAAGGGCACGTCGGTCGCGAGGGTCTCGCCGCCGTTCTCGGACTGGTTAACGCTGTCCGCTGGGAGGCCGTCGACGTAAAGCAAGAGGCGAGAAGGCTTCGGCTGGGTAGCGTCCCAGACTGCCATCACGTGATGCCAGCCCGCAGGTAGTGGTTCGTTGGTTACGCGCTTGCTTGCAACATCGGGCCATCGGTCGATGGCATGTGCTGCGACCTTACCACCTTCCATCCAGAGATCGAAACCGCGATAATCTTTCGAGGCGTCCATTCGCGAGAATAGAGCGCCGTCTCCCTTGCCGTTCGAAAGGACCCATGCACCCCAGCTATAAGCCTTACCTGTGAGCGAAGGTACGCCAGCGATGTCGAAGTTATGTAAACGACCGTTTGAGACAACGGCCCCAGGTCCAGTCACTCCCTTTCCGGTGATGGTCACGCCATTACCGACGAGGGTATTCTTATCTTTAAAAATTGCGACGACGCCATCGCCTGTGCTCAGCGGCAGGTGCAGAAGGGGTTTGGCGACTTTAGGTTGCTGACCTCGAGCCCAGCCAGCGGCCTTACTCGACGCCGCCTGGAGTGACGTGGTAAGTTCGGCGCGGGCGGTGGCGAGTTCAGGGCCAATCTTACTTATTTCTTCACGGTTCTCTTTGGTGACAATCCGTACGACCGGCGGATGCTCACCGTTATTACCATCGAGCGCCGACATGCTTGTGTTACGAAAGTATGCCGTGAACTGATAGAATTCTTTTGTCGTGATGGGGTCGAACTTGTGGTCATGACACGATGCGCAGCCAAGTGTCAGTCCAAGCCAGATAGTCGCAGTGGTGTCGACGCGGTCTTTGGCGTAGATGGCTAAATATTCTTCAGGAATAGCGCCGCCTTCGCCCGTTGTCGCCAAGCAGCGATTAAAGCCAGTGGCTACACGTTGCTCGATCGTTGGATCTGGAAGTAAGTCCCCTGCAATTTGCTCGGTGGTAAAGACATCCCAGCGCATGTTGGCCTTAAAGGCAGCAAGGACCCAGTCACGGTAAGGCCAGATTGAGCGATAGTTGTCGATATGGATTCCGTGTGAGTCGGCATAACGTGCCGCATCGAGCCAGAGGCGCGTGAAGTGTTCCGCACTCGCGTCTGTTGCAAGCAAGCGGTCAACGACGTGCTCGTAAGCTTGCGGGTCTTTGTCCGCCAAGAATGCATCCAGTTCTTCGATTGTCGGAGGCAAGCCAGTCAGGGCAAGGGTGACGCGGCGCAGCAGTGCCGCTTTATCCGCTTCACCTGCTGGAGTTAAGTCAACGTCCGCTAGGGTTTTTTTAATAAACGGGTCGATGCCGTTACGGGACCAACCTGATTCATCTTTTGGCTCTGTCTTTGTTGGGGGGATGAGTGACCAATGTTTTTCATAGCGCGCACCTTCGATGATCCAGCGATGGAGAATATCCTTTTGCGCCTCCGTCAGTTTTTTTCCGGATTCTGCCTCAGGCATCATGATTTCCCGATCATGCGAGTTGATGCGGGTGATCAGGTCTGATTGCTCGGGCTTGCCAGGCACGATTGCATGTCCCTCTGAGTCAGCGAACTTTGCCGTCGCGCCTTCAAAGGTGTCTAAACGAAGTTTAGCTTTATTGGCTTTGAGGTCTGGCCCGTGACACCCAAAGCAATTTTCGGCTAAAATTGGACGAACC
>CAIYUD010000218.1 GCA_903929325.1 uncultured Opitutia bacterium
ATGACGCGAAACGTTACACCCCAGCCCCGCTTTCCTCCTCCAAAGAGCATGAGTCCAAGCTGAATGAGCGTCGCACTTACCAATACGCCGAATGTAACTAACACGGGTGTGAGCAAAGCGTGGTAACCCATATAGCGATAAATCTCACCCCATGGAAAAAGGCGGATCATATCTCCCCACACGCATTCCCACATGGGTCTGATAAACCACTCCGCCCAAACGAGACCAAGGGTATTCGCCACACAGGCTAGTACCAGGTGCCAAAGAAAAGGCACCCAAAGGCTGCCCTTGGGAGGTAGTGCGCTAAACGTTGTGACTGGGCCCAGTAAAGTTTCACGGAGCGTCAGCGCACAGGCACGTGGCAGTGCCATCTCACGACGACGCTCAAGGGCCGGCTCGGGCACTTGACGGTAAGCGTTCGCGGCGCGAAATTCTGGCCGCTCAACCAAAGGTATCCAGGTCGGCTCACCTTCTTTCCAGGAAAGATCTGTAGGCTTGAAAAATTGTTCGACTAAACCTGTCGCAACTTCTTCGGAGGTTTTTTGCCCAAGACTACGTCCATCGCGAGCGAGGTGAAATCGGGGTATCTCCATGTAGGCAAGTGGCGAGGGGGGCGGGACTCGAACCCGCGACCGTCGGTTTAGAAAACCGATGCTCTATCCGGCTGAGCTACCCCCTCTTGACTCGTAGATTACGAGGCCGAGGGGGCTCTGCGCAATCGCGGAAGGTTAGCAGATAAGGTCTCTAAAGGCTGAGAAGTCGGCCGATAGGCCGCTTGGGAGACCTTTATTAATCACCGAAACCGCATCATGTGAGTGCAGCGACTCAAGGTGTGAGCAAGCTATCACAAAATCACGGATGCGAGCGTCCTCATCGAGTCGCTCGTAAACGAGACGGGCGGCGTCTTCGACAAATTTTTGGTAAGCACCGTTCAATTCAGCAAATGCTTGTTCATCTTCGCGCTTCACCATGACCTGCGTCTCGGTTTGTAAGGCGGCAATGCACAATTCTTGGATGTCTTCGATGTCGAGCGACTTGCCTGGAGAGACTTCCACAATCACGCGTGCTTTAGAGCGCTGAGAGTGCGGAATACCGTAGACTTCGCGCGTCTCGCGAGCGTGCTCCGTCAAATCAGCCGAACATGGACAAGCGGAAGAATAAACGAAATCGAAGTGTGTGTAGCGACGGTGGCGATCAAGGTCGTCAATCGTACCTTCGAGCACCACGCGGTAGAACTGCCATCCAGATAAATCGGAGCGTAATGATTTTTGGAGAATCGGGTAATTAAACTCGGCCAATAGACGTGCCCGACTGCAGCTAAGATCTTTTTTATATCGGAGAAGGATTTCGCCGAGTAACTCATGGGATAGCACCCGATCCTTAAATTCATAGAACGTCCGCACAATGCGCGACATGTTAATGCCCTTCAGGTCGGCCGCGAGTGACACTGTGCCGGTAATGGAAACTTCGACGGTTAATTGGCGACCATCACGTGCACGCAGCATTAAAGGCAAGCGAAAGCCCGAAACACCAACATGCTGAATAGGGACATTGGCTCCTTGGATGAGTGAAGCGTCCTTATTCTGAATGTCCGGAAGTGATTCGCGATAGGCAGCATCGCCCCGGAACGCACGGTCATAGCTCCGCGAAAGCTGTGAAGCTTTGCGGTTTTTAGCCGAGGAGTTTTTGCTCATACGTGCCATAAAGAGAGAGGGTTGTCGGTTTGCCGCAAGCGGCGGGTGCTGTTTTTGGGGTGGAGCCACTTGCCGGACTTGAACCGGCGACTTTCTCATTACGAATGAGACGCTCTACCAACTGAGCTAAAGTGGCGAACCCTAGGAGGGTTTATCTTGGTAACCACCCCCTCCAAATCAAGCCCCCAGTAAGGGAATGCCCTCGCAACTTTCTCGTAAAACAGAGACTTTTGTTCCGTCTACTTCCTCGCACGGGCAATTTCCAGTACATGAGCCTCACCGTTACACAGTGGATTGCATTCAGTGTGGCCCTTCTTTTTTTAATTCAGGGTGCTCGCAGTGGCTATAAACGCGGGCCCATTCGGCAATGTGCGAGCATTGTCGCTCTAATTATTGCGATGACTGTGGGTTGGACATTTGGCGGTGAACTCGGTCTATTTTTTCTAAACGACACGGTTGTACCCTGGCTCCTCCGGGGCACCCTGGGCGTCATTGGATTGTCAGCACTAACTTGGCTACTCGCGTTGTCTTGGCTTTGGTTTGTTGGACGACGGGCCAAAGGCGCCGAAGAAGCCGAAAGCCCCGTGTTGGGTGCACTGGTAGGCTGTTGGACGGGGTTCGTGAACTGTGCATTGCTCCTAGCAGTACTCACCGCCTGGGCTGGTGCTCGCGAAATTTTATCGTCACCTGCGGTCGCTCAGCGGCACTGGGCAGTTGTCGCGCGCGATGATCTATCGAACGTTATTGGTATGGATTGGCTCAAAGGCTATAGCCCTTGGCCGGAAAGCTGGAAACGGATTGCGCGCAAAGGCCAACAAGTACTTGGCAGCCCAGAAGCTTCACGTCGGTTAATGGAGCAAGAGCCCATTCGCGCCCTCGCCTCTCACCCAACGTTCTACACCGCATGGGGCGACCCCGAGGTCAAACGTCTCGCACACAATGGTTCGCTCGGCGAATTACTCGAACATCCCAAAGTAAGACCCCTGTTAAACGACGAAGTCTTCCAGCAACAACTTATTCACACAGACTTGGAAGTGCTTCTAGATAAGTCACTTAAGTCAGTTAATACGAAGTAAAACTTGGGATTTTAGTATGGCGTGAGTAGTGGCGACTCTGCATGATTATCCCTCCCCAAATCAAAAAACCTGTCATGAGGACTACCCTTGCATTTTCCGCCCTGCTTTTCATTCCGCTTTTCGCTGAAGATAGCACCGCTAAACCGGACGCGGCCAAGCCCAACACGATTGAAGTGATTGAAGTCCAGGGACGTCGCTTGGCTTTAGTTCGCCTCATCCCGACGGCTGCGGAGTTCCAAACTTTCCAGCAACGCGTCGAAAGCATCACGAATGAGCGCAAGGACACTGCCCTCACGAAGCAATTGCTCGATGCGGCATTAACAACCCCTGAGAAGGAAGCTCGCCAGCGTCAACTCGACGCGAAGATGCAGAAGCTCGTCGCATCCAACGCAGAGATGAACAAAGCCTTCGGCTTCGATCTCACCCGCCAATACGTCGTCGTCCCTACAAAGCTAAGCATTTATCAGCTTCTGACGGACGATGAGTATGTGAAGCTTGCAGCTAGTTCTGATTTTAAAAAGGAATCCGTGATTGAAGCTGACGGCGGCAAGAAGCTTCAGACCAAAGGAACCGTCACCGGTGCCGTTGAAGTTGAAACCTTCCAAATCCAAATTCGTGGTATCGGCGAAACGAAGAAGCGCCTCCAGGAATTACTGGATCTCCAACCAAAACTAACGAAGTCGGAAGACAAGAAGAAGGTCGAAGAAGCCATTCAGCGCGGCCAGAAGGACGTCAATGAAGCTGAAGCTAATTTCGCGACGGCCCAGAAATACCCATTCAGCGAAAAACTCGCGACCCAGATTGCTGAAGCGAAACTCTATGTTCTGCTTTCAGACGAAGAAAATAAGCAGGTCGATAAAGCCGTCAGCGAATCCAAGAAGGACGCCCCAGCCGCTAAATAATTTCCCCCAACCCCATAACCAATCCTATGACCACAGCTACAACCCCCGCGGCAGCCTCTGGAATCAAAGCCGAGCGCATTGCCCTCCCCTCCAACCAAGGCCCCATCATTTTTGAGAGCCTGTTGCACATCAACAACGCCAACAGCGTTAATGAGTTCGCGACACAGTACAGTGCTCTCATCAATCAATTCCAGCGCCTCCAAGGCATCGCCCAGCGCCGCGATCAAGCCCTCACCACAGCCGAGAAGGACGCCTTGAATAAGGTCCTCGAAGCTGAAGTGCGCGACTTCGACGCCAAAGACAGCCTCTTCCAAAGAGTTTACGGTTTCCGCGTGGCCGCTATCGCCACCCGCCCAGTCTATCTCTCGAAAACCGCACGCCTCTTGCTCTCCGTCACCGATGAAGAACTGACGAAGGCACGCGCTGAAAAGGAGTTCAAGGAAGACACCGTCGTTACGGTCGAGGGTAAGAAGCACCTCGTCTCTTCGACGATGTCAGGCACCGCTCTCGATGAGTTCGTGCGCAACGTCGAGGCCATCAGCCAGCAACGCAACGGCCTCATCCAGCACAAAGCTGCGGTGGACGCTGCGACCGGCGACGACAAGAAGACTCTCGACGAATCCTTCAAGAAGGCTGAAGCCGAGTTGATTAAGAATAACGAGATCATGGCCAAGACCTATGGCTTCTCGCTTACTCGCAACTTCACCCTCGAAACGCAGAGCGGTAAGTTCTTCGTAGCTCTCACCCAGGAAGAAGTGCAAAAGGCTGTCAGCGCCGAACAGGCTGCTGCTTCGCCTAGCACAACCACCGAGGCGATCGCTGCAAAGAAAGCTAAGAACTAAGCCGAGCTTCGTTTCGCAACAGGGCCCGCCTCATGGCGGGCCTTTTTGTTGGGACTTTAAAAGAGTTCGCCCTGTGACTTGGCGATACGCTCGGCCTCGCGTTGCTTAAACTTCTTTAGCGTCCCCTGCATATCCATGCCTGCTAAGTAAGCCTCTAAGGCGGCGGCATCCCTCTGGGGCGCAGCGTCGAGCTCGCATACAAAGTCTGTCTTAAAGCGCACGAGGTTTAAATTTGCCCGGATGCGCGCTGCCTCCGAAACCACTTGTTCGCGAAAGCGCGCGGGTTCGAGCTTATCGGCTGCCGAGAGCACGCCTTCTAAATCCGTAAACTCCGTGAGCCACTTAACCGCTGTCTTGGGCCCGACGCCTTTTAATCCTGGGATGTTATCAACGCTATCCCCCACCAGCGCAAGGTAGTCGGGAATGTATTCAGGACGGATTCCAAACTTTTCGAATACACCCGCTGCATCCAAACGACGCCAGTCCGAAGCAGGCGTCGGCGGAGTTAGTTGGAATACTTTTCCGCCAACACATTGGCCAAAATCTTTGTCGGCGCTGACAATGACAACTTCGTGGCCTTCTCCGGAAAGCTTTTGAGCAGCCGAGGCAATTAAGTCATCTGCCTCAACGCCACGTTGCTCAATAACCGTAAGCCCCATATTTCGGGTGAGCTTCTTAATCTCAGGTATCTGCTTCTCGAGATCCTCGGGTGTGTCGGCACGTTGTGCCTTATATTCGGGATGAGCGGCCAAGTGCCGATCGGATCCGCCGAGGTCAAAGAAAACAACCATTCGCTGTGGCTTTTCACTATCCTCGATTGACCAAAGCATGCGAATCCAGCCATGCAAAGCACCTGTCGGAAAACCATCTGCACGCTTCAGCCCGAGTCGCTCCATGCCAAAGTGGCTGCGAAAAGCTAGATTGAAGCCGTCGATAAGCAGCCAACGCATCAGGCGATATTCCTCAGCCGACGTTGTGTCGCCAGCCCAAACAAACAGGCCCGCCAAAAGGCGGGCCTGTATAAAACCCTGAGCTAAGGATTACTTAGCGTCCGGTGCCTTGGGGGCTTCGGTCTTCGCCGATTCACTGACTTCGCGATACACTGCGCCACCTGGGGTGACGACAACAGGATTCGAGAAGGTAGAACCATTGTTCACGCCAGGCAGCTTGCTACGCAGGGGTGAGCCGCCAGGTGAAATGAGGTTAGCCGTAACGAATACCATGAGGTTTCGCTTGCTCGTAGTCTTACCGTTGGAGCGGAAGGCTGTGCCGATAAGAGGAATGTCACCAAGGATGGGGACCTTGTCGTTGACGGTCTTCACTTCTTCGCGGGTCAAACCACCAATCACGACGGTGGCTCCATCAAAGATGGTAACGTCGGTCGTGACTTCGCGGTGGGAGAAGATGGGCTGGAAGAAGCCAGAAGGCACCGTGACGGTCGTGTTGCCTTGGATAGCGACCGAGGTACCGCCGTACTCCACAAAGCCTTCGAATTCGGTTACGTGCGGCTTAAGGTTAAGAGCGATGGAGTCGTCTTGTTGGACTGTAGGGGTCACTTCGAGGATCACACCGATGTCCTGCTCCTTAAAGTCTTGAGGTGTACCCGCTGTAATGGTGACACCGGCACCGCCTCCGCCATTTTGGGCATTACCACTGGACTGGCCGACGTTGGACTGGACGTCGCCATAGGAGTCAGGGTAACGGAGGGTCTGCACAATGCGGATGGTCGCCGTCTTATTATCCACGACGGTCAAGCTCGGTGACGACATGAGGTCGGAACCGTTATTTTGCTCAATCGCGCGAAGGAAGACGGTGAGGTCGTAAGAGCCGATTGTACCAACGAGGCCGGCAACCCCTGCGCCGCCGAAGTTATAACTTGGCGTGCCAAAGTTACCGCGATTGATAGCAGGAGGGCTATTTTGAATTTCAATCGCAGGGTTCTGCACGAGGGTTATCGCGCCCGTCGTAGGATCGGTCGTGGTGCTGCTGGTAGAAATACGTCCAGGATTGGAAACCGATGATTCGCCGAAAGCCTCATTGATGCCGCGGAGGCTTGTTTGCGCGCGAATGATTGTGCTCGCGCCAACCGCCTTCGAAAGCTGCCAGTTAGTGGAGAGTTCGTTGAGCGTCTGCTCGTTGATTTCGATAAAGCGGGACTCGATGTGAACCTGCTTCGTGTCGGAATAGCGGCGAAGAATATTGCGGATGCGATCGAGGTTCTTGCGCGTTTGGGTAGCCGTGAGCATGGCACCATCCCAAGCAAGGGAGGCACCTTGAACTTCGAAGCTAACACCTGAACGACTGAAGAAGTTTTTGATAGCAACTTCGCGAGGGCTGGCACCGCTGTCACCCGTTGGGCCGGCACCTGCACCGGCACTGAATGGACTGCTGGTACCTGAGCCTGCGGCGTTATTGGAAGTCGAGCTGATGCCCGTCATCTTGGTTACGGCAGCATCGGGAAGAGGGAAGAAGTCTGTCTCGAGGTCGCTGGAGCCAGAATCAGGGCGAACTTCGATGATACCATCGTTCACCGTGTAGGTGAAGTTCACTTGCTTGACGACGAATTCGAGGGCGCGATCGAGCGTAACATTACGGAGCGTGATATTAACGCTGGGGTTACGTTTCTCAGGGTCAATGGGGACGATATTCACGCCCTTTGATTCCTTGTCGTAAGCTTGCGAGACGATCACGAGCTGTTCGAGAGCGCGGTTTAAAGGAAGATCCTTAATATTGATTTCGGGAACCGTAATTTCTTTAAGCTTTTGCAGAACGGGGTCGAGCGAGGTGACAGTCGGACCGGTTTGCTCGCGGTTGTAAACTTCCGGAAGCTTCCAGGACTCATCCAGCAACTCGAGGAGTTTGCCCTTCGTCAGGTCACGATTCCACTGGCCAGAGTTGTCGGAGAGCAATTTGCGGATACGTACTTGGTAAGCTTTCGATTCCGTATTGTAAGGTTGGTACTGAAGGACTTCGCGGTAGGTATCGAGAGCGCCTTGGTAATCACCGTAAAGATACTTCGCGCGACCTTTGACTAGCAATTCCTGGACCTTGTCGTCCTTGGCTTTCAGGCCAGGCGAAATTTCGTCGACACCGCGGAACGAAGGGTCTGCTTTGCGAGCTTTGTAAAGAGCGCTCAACCGATTGTAAGAGATGTCTTCGCTGCCCTTGGTGAGCACTTTGTATTGGTTCAGTAGATCAGGAACCTTGCCGAGTTCACGTGCTTCGATTGCACGGTTGATTAACTCAGCGATAATCAGCTTACGGATTTCGGTAATCTCTTCCTCGATTGGGAGGGTGGAGATGTTGCGGGGGCGAAGCTTCGTGGCTTCGTCGAGAGAGACTTTTGCACCGTCGAGATCGCCGCGACGAACTTGTGAGCGAGCTTCGTCGACGAGGCGGTCGACGCCGTCGATTTTCTCTTGGTTCTTACGAGCGACTTCACGCATGCGCTGGTTGGCCATGCGCTCAACGTCGTCCCCGGAAGAATCACGTGCGCCGATAATGTCTTGGCGAGCAAGGGAAACGCGGTCGCGGTAAACTTTTGCAGAAGTGTTATTGGGCAAAGCACGGGAAGCTTCGTCAATTAAGCGGAGTGCTTTATCGTACTGTCCAACGCTCGCTAAGCTATTGGCCTCATTAATCGCAGCTTCGACTTCGCTATAAAGCGCCTGGCGCTCACGCGTAACTTCATCAATCAGTGCGACGTTGGTTGGGGCAGTTGGATTGGCGACATCAGGCTTATTAACCGGAGTGGGTTGAGTCGCTTTTTCAGCGGCAGCGAGTTCGGCTTCGATCGTGGCTAAACCTTCACGCGCACCGATATCCTTCTCATTCATCAAAAGTAATTGTTCGTAAGCCTTCTTGGCTCCGAGCAAGTCGCCGCGCTCTTGGGCAGCCACAGCTTTGTCGTGGAGCGCGTAGCGCTCGGCCTCAGGGGAGGCATCTTCGGCGAAGAGGAAGAATGCGGAAGCAACCAGTAGGGTTGTGCCGAATGTAAAATTACGAATGTAAGAACTCATCGGGTAGTAGTGGCTTTGCCGGTAGTTGAAGGAGGTGTAGTTGAAGGAGGGGGAGTTAAAGACGGTGATGCTGACTTCGGGGTGGCCGTTGACGGCGTAGAATTTTTCGACTTCGGGTCTGCTGCTGGAGCAATAACTAGGGTCTCCGTAAGGGTCTTAGGACCCTTGCGCGGGTTAGGCGTAAAGGTTTTGTCAACTGTCACCGAGCCAGCCTGAAGGTCAACCCCTTTGACCACGAAGGTGGCCCCGCCATGTTCAAAGGTGGCCCCCTGGGCGTGGAACGTCCAACTCGGGGCCCCGCTGTCAGCCACAAGGATGATATCGAGCTGATCGGAAAATTCGACGGGCTTGATGTCATCAATTTCAATCTCTTTTCCTAACTTTATGTCCTTCAGCCTCAATATGTTACGATTAGATGAGGCGCCATCTGCCCCTGTAAACTTTTCAGACCGGTAAGATAATGGCGTGACCCCTTCTTCGGAGTTCAGTTTACCGATATTCATGGAAACCGAGTTCTTGGTGTCTACGTTCTCAATAAAGAGGATGCGAGCTGTCTCAGGCTTGCCTGCTTGCGGCGCAATTGAACCCCGTAAAATTAAG
>CAIYUD010000219.1 GCA_903929325.1 uncultured Opitutia bacterium
ACTCTCCCACACTTTAAAAACTAAGCGCGGCAATCCATTTGCTTTAAGCCTGCTCTACCTGCTCGTCGCTCGCCGCGCTGGCTTAGAGCTCTCTCCGATCGACCTACCTGGACGATTCATGGTCGGCTACTTCAGTGAAAAAGACGGCCCTATCTATGTTGACTGCTTCGCCGGCGGATCCTTCAGGACGCCTGATGAGCTGCGCCTTGCTTTGCGTGAGAATGATTTACCCGACGACAACGAACTCCTTGGCCCTACAGATACACGCATAACACTCGCCCGGGCTTGTCGCATCCTCGGCACGCAATATGCCGAAAAAGGCGATGCCGTACGTACGCAGACTTTTCTCGACCTTGCGGCCGCTCTTGTCGGAAAATCACGTCATGGCCGCCGCTGAAATCTTAACCGCATCCGATCTCGCAGCAGGGCGATTTCAAGCTGGCGACTTTGCCGTACTCGGAAATCCCATTGCGCATTCACTGAGTCCCGTGATGCACCAAGCGTCTTTAGCGGCGCTTGCACCCATGCACCCGAATTTACGCGGACGGCGCTACCACCGCATCTTGATTCAACCCGAAGAACTCCCCAAAGCACTCGAGCACTTACGTTTAATGGGCTGCTCAGGAGTTAATCTCACCGTGCCGCACAAAGTTGCCGCCATGTCACTGGTTCAAGAGATTGATATCACCGCAGCGGATTGTGGCGCAACCAACACCCTTGTGCCCACGCCGCGCGGTTGGCGCGGGATGAATACCGATGGCGCAGGCTTTGCGGAAGCATTAGCAGAAAAGTCCGGCGCAGGGCCTGAAGGTCGCCCTTTTGTCATCCTCGGTGCAGGCGGTGCCGCCCGCGCAGTGGCTTTTGCCTGTCTCCGCTTAGGTTGTGCATCAATTTTAATTCTTAACCGTGGAGAGCCGCGGCGCATCGCACTCACCGCAGCATTGAATAGCCCAAATGTTAAGCATGGACCTTTGGCTGAAGAAAACCTTCCCGCTGAGGCAGTCATCGTCAACTGCACACCCCTCGGACTTAAAGCTGACGACCCCTCGCCCATCAACCCTGCTCACTTGCACATGGGCATGTTTATCTTTGATGCGACATACAGCGCGCAGGCATCAGCACTCGTTCAAGCAGCGCGCATCCGCGGAATTGTTGCCTGTGATGGCCGCCCGATGCTGCGCTGGCAAGGCGCACTCGCATTCAAAGCATGGACAGGCATTCTTCCCCCGATTCAAATCATGGCCCATGCACTCGGAGAGATTTAATACGTGCGGTAGGTCTAGCGCATTTAGTCTTTAGGCCATCCCAATTTACGGTATCATTATTTTATGCCTACGTTGTTAGAAATTGAGCAGCTGCGTGAACACCACGCAATCGCCGTGGCCTTCGTCGCAGGAATCATCGGGCTGTGCATTGGCTCGTTTCTCAATGTCTGTGCACATCGCATCCCCGCCGGGAAATCTATCGTCAGCCCGCCATCGAGTTGTGCTTGTGGACAGCCGATTCCTTTCTGGCTAAACATACCTGTCATCGGGTGGCTCACCCTCCGAGGGAAGGCTCGCTGTTGCGGACAACCGATTTCCTTACGCTATCCCTTACTTGAACTCGCTGGCGGCTTGGCCCTAGCCGCCGCTTGGTTTTGGCTCCCCGCAGACCGTGCCATCGCAGCATCTTTCCTTTTGCCGCTACTCCTTCTCCTCGCGGCTTGCGACATCGACTCCATGCTCGTGCCAGATGGACCTAATTTTCTACTTGTCGCCATCGGTCTCACCCTCGCCATCGCTTTGCCATCGATCCATGGAGAAACTGGACACTCGTTCGCGATCCTTGATCGAATTGCTTCATTGGAAACTGCGCTGATTGGTGTCGCTGTAGGCACGGCAGCAACATGGTGGGTGCGTACCCTTGGAACAGTCTTTTTTGGCAAAGAGGCCATGGGGGAGGCAGACATTATACTCTGTGCAGGCATGGGGGCGTTTGGCGGGTGGCAAGGGGCGCTTTTCACACTCTTCGGGGGAGCCATTGTCGGCCTCGTGCTTGTGCTTCCTAGTCTCATCCAAGCTCGCATTAAGAACAGCCCAGGTCCCGCATCTGTACCCTTCGTGCCCAGCCTAGCAATTGCAGGTGCTATTTGGTTCTTTAGGGGGCATGAACTGGTCGAAATGTGGATGGCTTTAGGCCGATAAGCCTTAATCCGGACTTGTCTCTACCCAGCCAATTCTGAAGATAACGACCAACACCCTACTGATGAAGACCTTAAACCTCCTTCTGTTAGCGACTGCCTTTCTGACCGCTTGCACAACTTACGACACCCCGAATCATGGCCGTGGAGTCGCTATGGAACCGTCCCACAACTTCCTTGGCCTCGTTGTCATCGAACCTTCGTCGTATGCATCGAATAATTCAGCGACGATTCACTTGAAGACTGACGAGCTCTTTGCTCGCCGAACGACGAGCGGAGACCGCATCACCCTTCTTTGGGGCGCTATCACGATTACCGATTACTGAGCTTCAAGCTCCGTCCATAAAGCCCCTTTCTTCAAAGGGGCTTTTTTATGCCCGGGAACCCTCTTGCGGAATGCCTGCGGTCCTTTGTAGTTTGTGCCTGTAGAGATGGAGCCATCCTCGCACAACGTCGCTCGTCACCTGCGCCAAATCGCACAGGAGAGACCGCATGTCACGGCGATTAAGTCCCCCGTCTCACTGGGCCCTGATGGACATATTGGCTATCACACTTCAAGCTTTGGCGAACTCGATTCGCTGAGTGACGCTGCTGCTCGACTTTTCCGCTCTGCGGGCATCGCTCCAGGCGACCATGTACTTTTAGCCTTACGTCCCGGACAAGACCTCATCGTTGGCATGTACGGGTTACTGAAAGCTGGCGGCGTTCCCGTTGCCCTCGATCCAGGAATGGGACTTGGGATGTTGCTCAAGTGCATCGCCAAAACTCGCCCGGTCGCTCTGGTTGGCATTCGTCGAGCAACCCTTTTTTCACACCTTCCCATCGATGCTTTTTCGAGTTTAAAAACCCGTGTGACTGTTGGAGATAGCACTTGGTATCGCTCGATTGAAGCAGCTCGGTCACAAAGACCTGGCAACATTCACGACGGGAAAAGCGAGGACACCGCCGCAGTGCTCTTTACATCGGGCTCAACAGGTGCGCCGAAAGGCGTTGTGTACACGCATGGCATGCTCGATGCACAAGTTACGTTGGTTCGTAATACCTTCGGGATCACTAAAGGGGAAATCGATTTACCGCTTCTACCTGTATTCGCGCTCTTCAACCCTGCACTTGGCGTCACAACGGTGACACCATGGATGAATCCCGCACGTCCCGCGTCTGCAGACCCAGAGCCAATCCTTGAAGCCATTCAGTCCGAACGTATTACCTCCAGCTTTGGCTCGCCAACACTTTGGGATATTTTATCTCGGGCAGCTGAATCTCGAAATATAACACTGTCATCCTTGCACCGGATCATGATTGCGGGTGCACCCGTGCCACCGGGACTACTTTCGCGGTTAGCACGGGTAGCCCCAAACGCCACCGTACACACACCCTATGGTGCAACGGAGTGCTTACCCGTGACCAATATCCAATCTGCCGAGATCCTTTCGGAGACAGGTGCAGGTGCACGACGCGGCCAAGGAACGTGCGTTGGACGTCCAGCTACTGGCGTGGAAATCCGCGTCATCCGCGAAGAGGATGGCCCATTGGACCAACTAGAGCACGCGACGCCTTGTGCGCCTGGCGAAATCGGTGAGATCCTAGCGACAGGTCCAACTGTCACTCGCAATTACAACCGAAACCCTGAAGCCACCGCTTTAGCCAAGACAATCGACGCACAAGGACGCACCTGGCACCGCATGGGTGACCTAGGTGCAATTGATGAACGCGGCCGTCTTTGGTTTCAGGGTCGACGTGCGGAAAAATTAGAGACATCCGATGGCACCATGACCACCGAATCCGTGGAGCCATCTTTTTCCGACCACGATGACGTTCGGCGCTGTGCCCTCATTGGCCTAGGACCACGCGGAAAACAGCGTGCTGTACTGGTTGTAGAACCGCGACGGATGCCTGCGGATTTCCGTGAAGCCAAAGTATTGGTCGATGACCTTCGGCACCATGCCTCGGCTAATAGACACACTGCGCGCGTAGCCGCTATTGTTTTTCAACGAACGCTGCCGACCGATATCCGCCACAACGCAAAAATACACCGCCTCGCCGTTACCCGCACCTGGAATACCCGAGGGTTTGTGCGTGACGGAGACATATTACGATGAGCCAACGCCGCGTACTTGTGACAGGCGGCAGCGG
>CAIYUD010000220.1 GCA_903929325.1 uncultured Opitutia bacterium
CCAGCACTGGCCCGCAGGACCGCAGCCCTACGCATCCTTCCTGACGGAAAACTGATGATCCAGTGTGAAGGCGCCATCGTCAGGTCCGAGGTCGCATTCCTTAGTCGCTCACTTCTCGCCAAGATTCGCGAATTGCCAGGTTGCGGTCACATTAAGGCTGTTGGATTCGTCGTGGGATAAAGGTGCGCTAAAGGCCGACCTGACATCCCAAAGCTTAGTATTTTAGCCTGCTTCAAGCCGGGCTTAAACTTATGTAAAAATACACAGGATGAGCCCAAACCGAGTCGATGGGTTCCAAAGACCCGTCAATTCTGGCCAAAGAGCAAATAGCCTGTTCTTAGACCCTCGGTTTTTAGGGTGGGAATAACATGGGAATAACCTTGCCACCCCTTTGAGTGCCAAGTTGATACATCTTAACCACAAACGGATATGCTCAAGCGCCTCCCCGGCCTCTTCACTCACGCGATTGGCATCGACCTCGGAACAGCCAATACCCTCGTATTCCTAAAGGACCGCGGGGTTGTTCTCCGCGAACCCAGCGTGGTCGCTATTCGCACCTCGACCCGCAAGCCAATTGCGGTCGGTAACGATGCCAAGATGATGCTTGGACGTACCCCAGGGGATATCCTTGCACTTCGCCCGATGAAAGACGGCGTCATTGCCGATTTCGAAATCAGCGAACACATGCTTCGCTACTTTATTGGTAAAGTCGCCAAGAAGTCTCTCTTCACCAATCTCGTCGTCGTCATCGCTGTTCCTTATGGCATCACTGCCGTCGAGAAACGCGCCGTGATGGATTCTGCTTACCGTGCAGGCGCGGATGATGTCATCACCATCCCAGAACCCGTCGCTTCGGCAATTGGTGTTGGCCTACCCGTTGAAGAACCTGCGGGTTCGATGATTGTAGACATTGGTGGCGGCACCACGGAAGTCGCCATCCTTTCACTCGGTGGTATCGTCCATGCTCGCTCCATTCGCGTCGGTGGCGACGAATTCGACAATGCGATCACCAATTACGTGAAGCGTTCTTACAATTTAATCATCGGTGAGCGTACCGCTGAAGAAATTAAGATTAAGATCGGTTCAGCTTATCCACTTGAGCAAGAAATGACGATGGAAGTTAAGGGTCGCGACTCCGTCACTGGCCTCCCTCGCCAACTCCACCTCACCTCGCAAGAAGTACGTGAGTCCATGATGGACAACCTCAATGCCATCATTGACGCCGTCAAAGCTGCCCTCGAGCGTTGCCCCCCACAGCTCGCTGCCGACTTAGTCGACCGCGGTATTGCCCTGGCCGGTGGTGGCGCCCTCATCCGCGGCATCGACCGACTTATTTCTGAAGCCACTGGCTTGCCCGTCTTCGTTGCTGAAGACCCGCTTTGCGCTGTGGTGAATGGTACCGGCAAGATTCTGTCTAATTCGTCGCGCTGGGGCGGCGAGTAATTGCTTCGTCCATCGTGAGCACGAACCCTGTCCAGCGTCTACGCGGACCTTTGGTCGTGCTTGGTTTAATCTTTGCGACCTGGCTCGTCTTGCCGACGGCATTTCGCATCTTCACGCGCGAAGCCTTTGCAGAATTTCAAGCCCCCGCCCTCGGACTCGCTTCACGCAGCCGAGAGCTCGTGCGTTTCTGGGAACTCAATAGCCGAGACACCGAAGAACTCTCGGCAGCCGGTCGAGACTTAGCGCGAGCCGAAGCAGGCTTAGAATTACGCCTGCGCGAACTCGAATCCGCTACCTCCGAGAATCGTCGCCTGCGATCGATGTTGGCCGCACCCACCCCGCCGGAATTTCGCACCATTGTAGCCCGCGTGGCTGTACGCGAATCGTCTTCATGGTGGACACGTATTACCATTCGCCGAGGCCGTACCGATGGTGTTCGTCCAGGTTGCCCCGTGGTCTTTGGTGACTGTGTCGTTGGACGTGTTGCTGCAGTGCATGTCGACACCAGCGAAGTCGAACTCATCACCAGTCCAGGTTTTCGTTGCTCGGCATTTATTGAAGGCGATCAAAGCAACCGCATGGTACTTGTGACGGGTGAGCCTGACCTTCCTTTTACGACGCCTTCAGCCCGCGTTACTTTTATCCCTTACGAGTATACGCCACCTGCCGGACAAGTCGTGCGCGTTGTCACCACCGGACTTGGCGGACTCTACCCGCGTGGCTTACGTCTTGGGACACTTTCACCCGAACTCGAAGAGACCCCACAAGGCGCCTACCGCAACGGGACACTCCAGCCTGGCCGTGAACTTCTTTCCTTACGGGAAGTTTCCGTGCTCGTTCCGACTGAACCCCAGCCCTACGAGGAACTACGATGAGTCCATCCTTGGGCTGGCTAATTGCACTAGCCACTTGCTACCCTTGGTTGCTCGCCGGCGATTTACTCAGCGATCTCACGGCGCCCTGGCATCTACTGGTATTTCTCCCCGGCACACTCTTAGTGACGCCCTTTCTCTACCTGCGCACCTGGCAAGCCGTACTCCTTGCAGGTTGCGTTGGACTTGCCTTCGAAGCGCGCCGACCCATCACCCCGGGTACCTTTGCACTTTTACTAATGATTGTTTCCGTCGTCGCTGTTGCTTGGCGCGAGCGGCTGAATTCTAAACCTGCGTGGTTGGCTGGAGTGACCCTCAATATGTTGGCCTGTGCACTCGCATTGCCGACATCACTGGCGCAAACCCATACATGGTCATGGGGTCAGTGGATTTACGCTTACCCACTTGAGATTGTTTTTGCCGGTCTGGTGGCGTTCATTTTGCACAGCCCGATTACAGCTTGGCAAACTCGGCTACTCGAGCACTCGGGAATGCATAGAATTCAGGACAAATGATAGCACCTGAACCAGAGCCCGACGACAGCTCCGTCACACTTGTGCCTTCCGCACGAAGTAATCGTTCCCGCATTCTAAAGCTTACGATGATTGGGGCGGCGGGTCTTACCTATTTACTCTTAGGGTTAGTCTATCGGCAACTCATCCAAGGCGAAAACTTTACGAGCCAACACGATAGACAGATTCGCCACGCCATCCTCATCCCAGGCACACGCGGTCGCATCTATGACCGCAATGGCTACATCTTAGCCGACAATCGGGTGCGGATGAGTGTGAATATTGATCTCGGTAAACTGCGCGGACCGATTTTACGCGAGCAGCGTCGTCTCAATCTCCAGGCCAAAGCTGCTAACCCGAGCGTTAAGCCCGACCTCGAAACATTACTGAATCAAGCACGCCAAAATATCGTCCAAGGTCTCCTTGATAAAGTTAACCGTGCCCTATCGACACGTCAGAAACCGATTAACTTGCAGGTTGATGCCAAGGCTTTGGCTATCCATGTCCGCGACCGGCGGACGTTCCCGTTCCAAGTTGTCGCTGATCTCGGCGCCGTTAGCAAAAACACCGACGAGATGTTTGCCCGTTTCGTTGAGCAGATGCCTAACGACGATGTCCTTCGACTCGACCATGAAATCGTGCGCTATTATCCCGAGGGCGAATCTGCCGCACACATTCTTGGTTATGTTCGCGAACACAAAACTGTCGACGACACCAATGGGGCTTCCGGTGCGGCCCAAAAAGAAGCGGATCTCCGAGCCACATTAGGCGAGCAGTTTAACCTTGGGGTAAATAGTTTCACGACCGACAAGATTCTAACGGGGGAGCGCGGCATCGAGCTCACATTCGAAGGTGTTCTCGCGGGTACCTCCGGCTACCAAATTTGGGAACGTAATATTATGGGCTATACCCGTAAATTACTTGGCCGCAAAGAACCCAAGCAGGGATCGCACATTGTTTTATCGATCGACAAAGATATCCAACGCGCGGCCGAGAAGCTTCTGAATTCGGTCAAAGATCCACACGGTCAGTCACTCAACGGAGCGGCGGCCATGATTGATGTCGAGACAGGCGAGATTCTCGCGATGGCCACTGCACCGAGTTTCGACCCGAACCGCATGGTGGGTCGCATTAGTTCTGACTACTACGACGATATTTCGGATCGTGGCGGCTGGATTAACCGAGCCACCCAAGGCCTCTACCCCCCAGGCTCGACCTTCAAGCTCATCAATGCGATTGCGGGACTGCGCTGTGGTGCCGTGCGCTACGACTCCGTACTGGATTGCGGTCCCTTTGAAATGATTGGTAACCGGGCTTACCCTGAACACACGCCCGAAGGGTACGGACCAACAGATCTCGAGAAGATGCTCATCGTTTCCTGTAACGTTTGGAATTACCAAGTGGGTTTGAGGACGGGCATCGATCGTATTGCTGCTGAAGCTAAGCGCTTCGGACTCGATGAACCCTTATTGGTCAGCCCGATTGATGGCTTATCGGAATACCGCGAAATCGCCCGCGGGATGATTATCCCTACTCCTGCTATTAAACAAAAGCGCGAAGGGGCTGCGTGGACGCAAGGCGACACCGCCAACACGTCGATTGGACAAGGTCTATTCCGTACGACACCCCTTCACATGGCCGCATTCATTGCTTCGTTTGCACGCAATGAGACTCGTACCAACCTTACCCTCATTCACGACCCTGGACGTCAGCTTTCACAAAAAGGGAATGAGACCA
>CAIYUD010000221.1 GCA_903929325.1 uncultured Opitutia bacterium
CTGTGAGCATCGGATACAGCGAGCAAATCCCCAGAGCGCGCGTGCCAAAGGCCTTCGGCTTTCTGCGCAGCAACATCCAACACGCGCTCAACACCAGGCGTGGATTCAAGCAATGCACGGACCTCGCTGAGTAGAGCTGGATCACGCACATAGATGTGGGCGACTTGATGGTCGCAGACTGCAAAGGCACGACTGTGGAAGGTGTCCAGGATTTCTCCGCCGAGTTCTTCCTTTATAGCCAGCCAGCCTTGCGCGCGGAAAACGCGGTTTAGGCAGACAGCGCGGTCAACCGCCGTGATGCCGTACTCGGAAAGAATAGTGACCTCTACTCCTGAGCGCTCAAGGTCATCAGCCAGTCGCCCAACAAGCTTATCGATTTCGACGCGCGCAGCGTCTGCTTCCACAGAACTAGGCCCATGCCGCTGTAAGTCGTAATCAAGGTGCGGCAGGTATACTAAGTTAAGGTCGGGCTTTTCGTTGTACTCAATCCAACGAGCGGCATCGGCGATCCACTGAGACGAATCGAGCCCTGCATACGGACCCCAAAAGGCACCGAAGGGGAAATCCCAAAGATCTTTCTTTAAGGCATAACGCAAGTCATGTGGCCACGTTGCAATATCGAGCGCCTTGGAACCGTCCGCTTTATAAATAGGTCGCGGGGTGACGGCGAGGTCGACGCTAGATCCAAGATTAAACCACCAGAAGAGATTGGCGACGCGGAATCCGGGACGTTTTGAGCGCACAGTTTCCCAAATTTTTTTCCCTTCGACGATACGGTTAGACTGTTTCCAAAAATGAACTTCGGAGAGCGACCGGTCTGACCAGCCATTGGCGACGATACCGTGTTCGCCAGTTGCAAGACCTGTAAGATAGGTTGCTTGCGCCGTACAGGTGACGGCAGGAAAAGCTGGCTTCACTCGCGCCACGGAGCCATTGGCGACGCGTGCAGCCAACTTAGGCATTTTTCCGCTCTGCAAATCACGAGCGGTGAGGCCGACGACGTTTAAGACTGCGCGGCGCATGTCAGTTGATCGTACGTTTTTAACTCATCGATGACAGCGCGGACGTAACTAGGCGCCAAGTGGTGTATCTGTGTAGACTGACCAATCGCCGTTGGAAGAACTAAGGTTAACTGTCCGCCTAAATGTTCTCGAAACTCTTCAAGCCCACTCAAGAGCGGCACGCTTTCTTGTTGGTGCAACTCTGCTGTATAAATTCGAAAACCAAGAGACGTAAGCAATCGAAGAACCCGCTCGGCTTCTTCTCGACCGAAGAGACCAAGGTCACGGGCACAGAGCACATCGAGGGCGAGCCCAATGGCAACTGCCTCGCCATGGGTCAAACGGTGGGCCGTCAACGATTCGAGTTTATGGGCAGCCCAATGTCCAAGATCCAACGGACGCGCACTCCCCAGCTCAAAGGGATCACCACCTCCGGCAATATGCTTAGCGTGTAACTCAGCTGAACGACGAATTGCCCGTCCGATCGCCGATAAATCTCCCGTCGCTAACTGTGTGACATCTTTTTCAAGCGCGCTAAAGAAATCGGCATCTTTAAGTAGAGCGACTTTTACGGCCTCTACCAATCCGTCGCGCTTACCGCGCGCATCCAGTGTCGTCAGCAGCTTAAGATCATTCACAACCGCAGCAGGCACGGCAAAGGCACCCGTGAAGTTTTTCTTCCCAAAAGTATTGATGCCATTTTTTACGCCTACGCCCGCATCGCCCTGGCCTAGAGTCGTCGAAGGCATCCGAATGACCCGCACGCCACGGTGTGCAGTTGCGCAGGCAAAACCAACAGCATCGAGAAATGCGCCACCACCAATAGCGAGCACGTAGGAATGTCGGCAAATCTTGTCGGCTTCGATGGCCGCCAAGACGGCTTTGACAACCTGAGTATCTTTTTTAGCAGCCTCACCGCCCGTTAATACCAGCGGCTCTCGCGTCATTTGTAACCCGTTTGCTTTTGCGTAAGTCGAGATACTTTCAAGGAGACGTGGTGACGACTTCGCCAAACCACTGTCAACGAGAGGCAAAAATTTTGCGGATCCGAGGAGACCCTTGAGGCAGGGATTTGACGCAGCAAAGGCGTCCTCGGTAAAGAGGATGCGGTGACGAAACGTCACCGAGAAGCTGAGGTCGAGCTCGTCCATGCCTATGACTTAAGGTGAAACTTAAGTC
>CAIYUD010000222.1 GCA_903929325.1 uncultured Opitutia bacterium
AGCGCCCAGGTTCATAGCTACCGGAAAATCCGGGACTCAATCGACGTCCATCGAGTAAAATTTCGGTCTGCGATGAATTCGTTCCGCGCGTAAATAATGACGTCTGTGAACCTTCGCCCGCTTGGGTCAAAGCAAGCACCCCGGGTACACCTTCAAGCGCACCGGCGACATCTAACCTCCCTGCCTCATCAAGCCATGCGCCGTCTATCTTGGTGACAGAGGGCGAGGAAGTGCCCGCGGGTGCCACTATCCGAGTTTCAACCACAACCGTCTCAGGCAGGCTGGGCAGTGCCTGAGCGGCAGCCGCTAGCATGACAAGGGAGAGTCGCATGAACGACCAATGTCCAACTTGCCTGTAAGCCTGCAATGGAAAAGGGCTGGAGGCCGGGCGAACTTCCTGTCATAGAAAAGTCATGTCATCGCAGACCCAGCGCCAACCCGACCTTGGGGTCGTTCGCCAATACTCTGTCTTTGTGGAGAACAAAGTGGGCCGCCTGAGTGAGCTCGTAGAGTCTTTAGCAAAAGCCGATGTACACATCTTGGCACTCTGCATGGTGGATTCAACCGACTCGGTAATCATTCGGATTGTCGTCGATCACCCTGAACAGGCCGAAGCCGTCTTTACGGAGCACCAATTTGCCAACGATGTTGTCGGTATCATCGCCCTCGAATTACCTTCCGAGGCACACCTCAAAGAGGTCGCTGACATTCTGCTACGTGCAGAAATCAACATTCACTATCTCTACCCCTTCTTGTTCCGTCCGTCAGGAAAATGCGGACTCGTCCTGCGAGCAGACGACCAAGACTTAGCCGGCTCTGTGCTTCAGAGACACGGCATCACCGTCTTAAGTCAGAATGACTTGGCGCGTTAAGCGAAGGCTTACCAATCAAACTTATCGCCCTTCTTCAGGTCTTTCGTGAACTGAACGAGGAGCTGAACAAGTTGTTCGACGACCTTCAGGTCGACGATTTCGCCTGGGGTATGCATGTAGCGAAGCGGGATAGAAATTAAACCACAAGCAACGCCACCATTGGCCATTTGAATCGCGCGTGCGTCAGTACCGGTCGGACGGGCTTCGGCTTGGATTTGATAGTGAATGCCAAGTTTATCAGCCGCCGCGACCAAGCGATCGAAGACGATAGGGTTGATGTTTGGGCCGCGAGCAATCACAGGGCCTCCGCTTAAAGAGAGACGTCCAAACTTACGGTTATCAGCATCCGGATGGTCAGTGGCGTGCGTCACGTCGACCGCGATAGCCACATCAGGGTTGACGCCTTGAGCAGCGACTTGCGCACCACGCGTGCCAATCTCTTCTTGAGTGGTAGCAACAGAAACAACCCGAGCAGCCAGCGACTTCTCCTTAGAGAGACGGCGAAACGCTTCCATGACGGCATACGCACCTGCTTTGTCGTCAAACGCACGTGCCACTGCGAGACTGCCCCTGAGCATTTCAGGACCGTCGACATACACCGCAGGGTCGCCAATACGTACAACGGAGAGAGCTTCGGTGCGATTGGTGACGCCGATATCAATCCACATATCATGGCGCTCAGGGACGCGCTTACGATCTTCGGGCGACATCAAATGCACGGCGCGTTTTCCAGTGATACCCAAAACTGGACCATTCTTAGTTAAGATGTGAATGCGACGACCGGAAGGAATGACTTGGTCATGTCCGCCTAAGAAGTCGAAGTACAGATACCCGCGATCATCGACGTACGAAATGATAAGTCCGATTTCATCGATGTGACCGGCAAAGAGAACGGTAGGGCCGCCTTTACCTGTAGTTTCGGCAATACGGTTACCAATGGTATCTTTGCGATAGGTTGAGGCTGACGAAGCCACGTGACGATCGACGACCGCCTGGGCGGCAAACTCATGTCCCGTCGGAGACTTTGCCTCAAGCAACTCCCGAAGAAAGACGGGGTAATCTGCACGTGCAGAAGGTTTGGACTTAGGTGCGCTCTTTTTCTTGGAGGGTGCCATGGGAATAGACATTTTACATAGACTTCGGGCGTCTTGGTGCAAGCGGGGATTGACCCATTTGGGGCTTCTGAAATGAATGGTGCATGGGTTTGCGTCTGTTCTTCTGCGCCATGCTGGCGATTGGCCAACTGGCCCAAGCCCAAAGCGTCACGCGACTCGATGACCCACTCCGCGACCCCACCCGACTGCGCAATTGGGATCGCTTAGAGGGCCTTGATAAAAAGCCCGGGACAGCGAATGGGTTTGTTCGTAACGACGTCACCGTTGTCGCCGGCACCCTACGCACGGCCTTCCGACAACCAGGAGCAGATGCACTCAACTTCGAAGCCTCAGTTCGTGTTTTTATTCCCGCAGAATCTGCAGACGGTTCATCCCTGGCACTTTTAGTTGCAGGACCCGGGGCTGAACAACGCATTGCCGCAACCGTGATTACGGATCAAGTCGGCATGGATAAAGCCCTATGCGCCGTAGGCATTGCCGGTGAACGCATGGAATGCACGCCTCTCAAACGCAATGCCTGGCATATCCTACGCATTCGCGTCGATGAAGGCGTCGCCGAAGTCGGGTTTCGGCCAGAGGACGGCGATGATTTTAAAGTGAGCGATCTCGACGTCTCGACAAGCACGTCGAGTCTCGTTTCACACATTGGACTATCGACAACTGGCACTGCCTTGGCGTTTCGACAACTCACCGCCGTTGCTATACAAGTTCCCACCAGCTTACCGACGGTTCTTCAGGCCGATGGCGTCCGTGCGGAAATTAACCGACGCGGCCGCTTAACGGCTCTCCACTTAAAGCGCGGCAAGGAGTTTGATACCTTTCGTTTTCGTACCGATAAATGGTGCGGTCCATCGTGGGTAGTGGAAGAAGCCGGACGCACATCACAAATCTTACTACAGCCGAACGAGAAAACACTCGGACTTTATGAAGGCAAACAAGGCGATGTTAGTTACTCGCTTCAGTACCGAGTGAGTGCAGGCCGCCTAGAGATTGAAGCTGCTCTCGAGAATCACAGCGCCACCGTCTTTAATCCTATCTCAGCATCGGTACGTCTTGGTATCGACACCGAGCAGCTCACGTATCCGCAGTGGCGAAGAACCCCCTACCCGACCTTTCTACGCTGCGAACCAACGCATGCCTGGGGCTATGCCATGACGCCTAATGGCGAGATCCTTGGCATCGCCTGTCCAGACGTTGCCGCAAGCTGGCAGCAACTTTCGAGCAACCCTAACCCGCAACGCCCCCTCACATTTTCACTCACGGCCATCGGACAAGGTGAGTACTCCAAGGATCAACCTTCGCAACTTTCGCTGAAGTCTGACGAACGACGTGTTTGGCGCATTCGCTTATTCTCGATCGCTGACTTAGCCCAAGTGCCTAGCAGACTCTCTGAACAAGCGGGTGCGTCCTTTCTTAATCTGGCACTGAATACTGTAGAGCCTGGCCAACTCGCCATTGTACCCAATTTCGTCCGACAAGGAGAACTACGTACGGTGAGCGTGACTGGGCCCGATGAGAAGACTTACGAAATCTATCCGCAAAACCGCCGAGAGATCCTCGATGACGATGATTTGAAAAGAGGGTTTGGGCTAACGGGTGTGGAAAACCCAAACTCGCTACGTTTTATTCCCGAAAACAAGCCAGGCATCTACCGTCTACGCGCCGAACACACCCAAGTCGCCAAAGACGCTAAAGGTGAAATCATTGTCGGTAAAGACGGCCGCGATGAAGTCGAAGGCGTGCGCGTGAGCGAAACCATCGTCACCGTTCAACAACCGTGGTCGACATTCAAAGCCCCAACCGCAAGTACACCTTCGCTCGATTTAGCGGGGGCACGCTCGGCAACCCCGCAAGCAATAATGAAAGCTGCTGCTCACCATGCAAGTCAGCGAAATGCGGGTGGCGACTTCAGTGAACTTGAGCTGGCTGGAGCCTTGATTGACCTCGCTCTCACACATCAACCGAGCTTACCGAGCTCCGACCCTGCTTGGCTTGATGTCATGTTGGTTATGCAAGAAGAGCTTCGCGAAGTCGATCGACCAGCCTGGAGAGCGCGATACGACCGGCATCATGCCGCAACTCAGCGAGCAATCAACGACCTCGTCGCCCGGCTCGATAACCTGCCCGGCGAAAATTCTGCAGGATTCGATGCGGAACGCTTAAGTAACGCCGCGGGAATCATCGCACAATGGACTGCAAGTTTTGCAGAGCCATCCGATCGCATCCGCTGTCAGCAGGCCGCACTTGAATTACTGCGCCTGACACGTAGCACCGTCTCAATCTTTACGAACCCTGAACAAACACGTGGTACGATTGCACGAACACGCGCCCTTTTCTTACTCTATCAGCAAACAGGCATGGAGCTGCTTCTGTGCGAGGCAGTTCAATGCCTAGGGGCAGTCGAACCTAAGGGCGCATTATCCCAAGCGTGGTTGGATTGCGTAAATACATTTATCCGAACGCGGGCTTATGTCGTCATTCGCGCGGATGGCTCCTACTGGGGCTACCACTGCCAGGTTAACCGTAAGGATGGCATCCTCGAAGTGACGCTATCCGATGCAGGCGTGACAGAAATACATGTCCAATCTCGCTGGCCCGACAGCAAAGTCCGTATTCATTTCGGCGGACAGCCGGCAAAGCTTCAGACGGTCAATGGCATCGTCTGGGTAAAAGCGAATAAGTGATTCTGTCGCTTGCACCCGACAAAGTCTTCTACACGTTAAAAAACGATGGTTCGCCCTACCCTCTTATGGCTAAGACTAGATCTTCGGGTCACCGATCATCCGGCCCTTGTTGCAGCCGTAAAATCCGGTGGGCCTGTTATTCCTGTTTATATTCACGACCCTGAAGGCGAAGGTAAATGGCGCGCCCGCGGAGCTTCGGAAGCATGGTTGGCATACGCACTTGCGGATATTGCGGCACAACTTGAAAAACTTGGCTCACCGCTGGTCATTCGCCAAGGCGACAGCCTAACCGAACTACGTAAGCTTGTTAAAGAAAGCCAGGCTGGCGCAGTGTTTTGGAACCGTCGCTACGAACCTTCCGTCCGCGGACGTGACTCTTTAATTAAAGAAGCGTTACGTGCGGATGGACTACAGGCTGATTCATTTAACGGCAATTTACTGCACGACCCTACCAAGATTAAAACCCTCGCAGGAAATCCTTTCCAAGTTTTCACCCCATTTTGGAAAAACTGTTTAGTTAATTTACCTTTCGAAGAACCATTGGCGGCGCCGCGAAAACTGAACGGACCTGAGAAACCTTTACGCTCATTGGTTATCGATGATTTAAAACTTAAACCACGCATCCAATGGGATACGTCGATTTGGAA
>CAIYUD010000223.1 GCA_903929325.1 uncultured Opitutia bacterium
AGAGCCCGCATTTGAATTAAAAGTCGCAACCGTGAATGCAAAGCACCGAGCAGCGGTCGAGGTGAACTTGAGTTAAATTCGAAACGGTCTAGCGCATCGAGGGTCCATTCAAGATCGGCAGCTAAGACGGCATCCACTACCTCGAAGGCCTCGCCTTCGCCATAATTCGGAACCAAGCGCTGAACGTCCTGCACGGTGATTTTTCCTTCGGTGCCCGCATAGACACCAAGTTTTTCAGATTCGCTGAGCAATACACGCGTCGATCCCGAAACTTTTTCGAGCAAGGCCTCTGCAACACCGGGGCCTACTTTGACACCAGCTTCGCGCAAAGCGTTTCGCGTAAACTCAAGCCAATCATCCCCACTCATCTTGGGTATGTCCAAATAGTCTCCTGCTTCCGCCTTCAGCGTCTTCAATTCTTTGCGAACACGGTTCACAGGACACAGGGAGACAACCAACCGGACCTCAGGGTCAACCTGGGTGATTAAAGGCACAAGGTGCTCCTCGAGAATGACCGCAACTTCTTCCGAGCCGGCCTGGGCTTTCGGTAATTCCAACCAATTCAACGCACGGATCCAGACAACTTTAGCGTTACCAAAAAGACTGAGACTCGTGAGCGCACTGCGGATCCGCTTTTCAATAACTTCGGCGTCCGCAACCGCACGCAGTCGTGCATCCACAATTTCAGCATCCACGCCCTCCCCGGCTTTCTTTTTTTCCCGATTAAAACGTGCACGCGCTTCACGATCGACGAGGTAGTCGTCATCGCCGACCACGATGGTCAAGTTTGCGGGCATCACTTAACATCGCCTCGCCCAAGCGCTCATGGCAACGCTGAAGCCTCTTAGGCGCCGTGAAGTTTATCTTCGACGCCGTAATGGCTTAAGTTGCGGCGCATCCAGTCCAAGGCCGTATTGACGGCACGGGCCTTCACTTGCAGACGGTCACCCACCAAAACCACCCGGTGCGACCAAACCCCCGACGGTGAAGCATAGCCAATGTAAATCGTGCCCACGGGGTCCTCTTTTGTGCCGCCACTAGGACCCGCATACCCGGTGACAGATAAGCCGTAATCCGCACCAAACTTTTCTGCCGCCGCCGTAGCCATGGCCGCCGCACATTCCGAAGAAACCGCACCGTGCTGAGAAATAATACAGGAGGGAATACCCAGCATGCTTATTTTAGCATCGTTAGAATAACACACTGCCGAACCGGTCAGAACTTTCGATGCTCCAGGCACATCGGTAAAGGCACTCGCCAAAAGTCCGCCTGTACAGGATTCCCCAAGCGCAACCGTGCTACCCATGGCAGCGAGTTTCTCGACGAGTAACGTCGCCAAGCAAGCGTGCCCGGTACAAATAAAGTCATCACCAACGCTATCGCGAATTTTACGCGCGACATCCAACATGCGGTTACAACAAGCGTCACTTTCACCAGCACTGATACGTGCATCAACGATGCCTGTGTGCGTCCCAAACGTCAAAGTCATCCCCGGGAGCAAGTGTGGTCGCACTAGATTTTCCAGAGGCACCGCTCCAATCCCGAAGGTTCGGATTTGTACATAAGCCTCTCCTTCGTTCGCAACACCACACGAACACAACCGAGGAACAACTTCCTCCTCAAACATCGGGCGTAGTTCAAGCCCTGGTCCCGGAAGCATAACCAACGTGCGGCCTTCGTGTGAAAGGTAAATGCCTGGCGAAGTGCCGCGCGGATTGGGAATAAGCTGAGCCCCTTCCGGTAAAAGACATTGGCGCAAGTCGCCGGGAGAAACTTCGCGACGAAGGCGTACGAAGCGTTCGCGCAAAGTCACTTCGGCTTCGCTGCTGTGTACGAGTTTTAAACCGAGTACGGAGGCAACGGCTTGACGGGTCAGGTCATCACGGGTCGGCCCCATGCCACCTGTAGTCACAATCAGATTCGCTTCTTTCCATGCGTGCGAAATCTCTGCGGTAATCTGTTCGACATCATCGCGCACCGCTGAACCGCGCAAGACACGTATGCCGCGCCGCGCAAGTTGCTCGCCAAGCCAAACGAGGTGTCCGTTGGAACGAATCCCGTCTAAAAGCTCATCACCGACATTCAAAATGACGGCCTGACAGGCTTTGCGAGATTGCGTTTGCTCCATTGGTAACTGAAGCCACCTTCAACGGACTGCGGAAAAATGCAACAGGAGCGTGAAGAATTATCCCCCGGTGCGAAAGCCCGCCAAGCCCCCCGCGAGCCCGGGGTCTACTTGATGAGGGATACGGGCGGGGTGATTATTTACGTTGGTAAAGCCAAAGATTTACGTGCCCGGCTCGCTTCATATTTCCGATCCGGCGCCCGCCACACCCCTAAGGTAGCGGCTTTGGTGGCAGCCATCGCCAACCTTGAATGGCACACAGTTCGCAACGAAACCGAGTCACTCTTGCTCGAAGGGCGCCTCATTAAGCGCTGGAAACCACGCTGGAATGTCCTCCTCCGCGATGATAAACAATTTTTGCAGATTCGGGTCGATGTGGCCGACCCCATACCCTCCTTTCGCCTCGTACGTGCCCGCACCACGGAGACGGCACGCTACTTCGGACCCTTCCCCCACCCCACCCAAGTTCGCCGCACCCTCGGCGAATTAAAAAAGCTTTTTGGAATCATTCTCAGCGATGTTGAGCCGACAAGACTCGAGAATGGTCGCTGGCGACTCTACTCCGATGCGCGTTCAGAAATTCAAGGCCACGCCAACGAAGTAACGGAAGCGGATTACCGAGAACGCGTGAATAAAGCCTGCGAGTTTCTTGATGGGAAAATTCGCGATTGGGCCAAAGCGCTCGAAGTCGAAATGGTCACCGCGGCAGAAGCGCGAGATTACGAACGTGCCGGGGAATGTCGCGACCTCCTAAGTGCCATTCGCTTAACAACCGAAAAAGCGCGGCGATTTTTACGAGACAACCCTTTACCGAAGTCAGACGGATCGATTGGACTCACGGCCCTCGGACAAGCCTTGGGAATTTCAACGCCGCTTCGACATATTGAGTGCTTTGATATTTCCCATATTTCCGGAACACTCGCCGTCGCTTCGATGGTACGATTCGTCAACGGACAACCCGATAAGTCCGGCTATCGCCGATTCCGCATCAAAACATTTGAGGGTAATGATGATTTTCGCTCGATGTACGAAGTCGTGGGCAGGCGCTACGGGCGCTTAGCCAAAGAAGCCCGTAGCTTACCCGAGCTTGTTGTTATCGACGGAGGGATTGGCCAAGTCGAAGCAGCTCGCAAGGCGTTCACAGAAGCCGGCATCCCGATGCCCACGATGATTGGCCTAGCGAAGCGCAATGAGACAATCGTGCGTGTCGACGGCTCCGAACTTGCATTACCACGACACCACGAAGCCTTACGCTTACTGCAACGCATTCGCGATGAAGCCCACCGATTTGCGAATGACTTCAATGCAGAACTGAGAACGAAAAAACTCCGTGAGTCTTTGTTGGATGAAATTCCAGGTTTAGGGGAATCGCGCAAAGCCGCGCTCTTAAAAGAGTTTGGTTCTATTCAAGGTCTGCGCAAAGCAACCGTCGCGGAACTTACGGCAGTGGCCGGCGTTGGACCACAACTGGCTCAACGTATTGCCGAACGTCTTTCGCCCAAAAGCTGAATCTCGCGGATCATCAGCTCGGCAACGCGATCAGCGCCCAGAGGGTCTCCAAGAGCGGTCATCGCCGCACGCCAGGCTTTCCAGATTGTACCATTATCCTTCAAGGCAAATTCGACAGCTTTGCGCGCAGACTCAGGCGTTAAGCCATAAGCCCCGGCCCCACCTTCAACGACGAGGCGCGCATTCCCTGCTTCTTGGCCGGGGATGACTTGCGTGAAAATCATCGGCACGCCCGCTGCGACGCACTCGTGCGTGGTAGCGCCACCCGCTTTCGTGAGCACAAGGTCGCTTTCCAAAATAAGTTCAGGCAGACGATCTGTCCACCCGATGACGCGCGCCCGACCGTCAACTGCACGCACAATTTCTTGGAGGAAGTTGGCGTCTTTCCCAACGGTCACCGTCAATTCAACATCCAAGGTCGCGATGGCTTTCGCAAGGGCAACGGCATCGGAGCGACCTGGATTGAGCATCACGAGAAC
>CAIYUD010000224.1 GCA_903929325.1 uncultured Opitutia bacterium
CTAGTTTCTGGGTCGCCTCCGCGACTTTGCGTAGGGCTAAAAGTGAACCTTCGAGTAGACTTCGGTTGGGGATGAGGTCTCCACAGGTGTACCCAATGAGGCAAAGTTCCGGTAGGACAATGACCTCTGCGCCTTCGGCGGCTGCCTTACCGAGGGCACAGATGACAAGGTCTGCGTTGGCCCCTGGGTCGGCAAGGCGCAGGGCTGGAGACACGGCGGCAACCGTGACAAACCCGTTCTGGTGCAAGCGCTGAGGCATGTGTCAGGACCAAACAGCCTCGCAGGCGTAGTTACGGGTGGCAACCCGAAAGCCCTTGGTGACAAGTATTCGCGCACAAAAAACCCGCTAGAAAGCGGGTTTTTAAGATTCGCGCCGGTGTTTATTTATTCGGGCTCGGCGACCGAGAAGGTCACGTTCGTGACTTCAGCTTGGGCTAAGACGTCTAGGACGTTTACCACACGCTCATAGCGGGCGGTCTCTTCGGCTTGAACCGTCACCAATAATTTCGTCTTCCCACTGTCTGCATTCTGCTTGGCCCTTTTCATTTCCTGGAAGAGTTGGACGAGTTCTTTGTCCTGTGGTGTCGAAATGGCTTCATCGTTGAGCGACACCTGTCCGTTTTCCGAAACAGAAATAGTGAGTTCATCCGGCATCTCAGTTTCTTTGGCCGTATCAACGTTACCGGGCAGAGTGGTTTTAAGTTCGTGTTCAACTTTCACGGCACCCGCCATCACCATGAAGAAGAGCATGATGACGAACACCACGTCGATCATTGGAGCGATTTGGAAACCAACGTCTGCGTTAGCAGTAGCGATTGTACGGTGCTTGGACATGATTATTCTTCGTGGTTGAGCCCGGAGAAGGCGATGTTGTCGATGCCAGCTTCACCTGCCCACTCCAGTGCTTTGGAGATATACTTAGCGTGACAATTTTTATCAGCACGAATGAGCAATCGGAAATCTTTATTGTTTCCTTTGCGACGCTCGAGTTCCTTGGAGATGCCGTCTTTGTCGTTGGGGTCTAATTCACGGTCATCGAGTTTGTATTTCGCCTGACCGGTGGTGGCGTCCCAAGAAATATTGATCAGACCAGCAGCAGCTTTGTCGTCGCGCTTTTTGCCGTGAGAAGCGACCGGCAGGGAAATATTCTTATCAACCTTAAGGACTTGTGCCGAGGTGATCGACATGAAGAACACAAGCAGCACCAAGAGGACGTCGACCATCGGCGCCACTTGGAACTCTGGTTCCCCGTCTCCGCCTCCGCCTCCGCCTGCCATGGTTAGGTCTGGCTTGGGTTAAGGGTTAAGCCTGAGGGGCCTGAGCAGGCTCCTCCCAGACGGGATCCGCTGCGTAAGGACGCTCGTCGCCGATTTCCTTACCCGCGACCTTATCGTAAGGGAAGGCACGGAAGAGTCCGTTCACTAATTCAGTGACGTCATGGACGGCGTACTGAACGCGGTTACGAATCAGGTAGTAGCAAATAAAGGCAGGGATCGCAATGAAGAGACCGGATGCGGTGGCGATAAGCACTTCGCCGATAGCACCTGCGAGTTTCGAAGGGTCGCCTACGCCTGAAGATCCGAGGGTGGCGAACGCACTCATCATACCTGTGACCGTTCCGGTCAGACCAATCATTGGCGTACAGACACCAATAACGGAGAGGTATGAAATGCGGCCCTGGAAGTCGCCATTGACGCGATTGATTTCAGCAAAGATAGCCTCTTCGGTTACTTCTTTGCCTTCAGGGGCCATGGAAAGTCCCACGCGAACGACGTCAGCAAAAGGAGAGCCAGCTTCCTTGGCGTACTGATAGGCAGCACGGTAGTTGCCTTGTTGGAAGAGGTCGCGAAGTGCCTGTACTTGTTCAGCAGGGTAGACTTTCTTTTTGGCAGTGCGGATGAATCCGTCGACCACGAGCCAAATGAGAGCCATCGAGCAAAAGACGATCGGATACATAACCCAGCCACCTTCATGGAAGGTGTCCATCATGGTGCGGGTATGTACGCCAGGGGCAGCGGCAGCCGCAGCGTCCTGAGCCATGGAGAGGCTGGTGGAGAGTGCGAGTGCTAGGGTGAGACGCAGGAGGTTTCTCATGGTTTATGGGGATAGGTGTTATTTAGGGAAGTGCAACGCATCACTGACTGACAGGAGGCGTTTGTTGGATGGCTCCTTGGGCGGCCTCGGCGGCAGCGCGGTCCTCCTTGGGGAGGAGCTTCTTAGCCTCTTCGGCTTCTTTGGAGACAGGGAAAGTTGCAATTAATTCGCTAAGGTAGCGGTTCGAAACTTCTTCAAGTTTCTGGCTGCGTGTAGCGGGGCTGTCC
>CAIYUD010000225.1 GCA_903929325.1 uncultured Opitutia bacterium
CTTCGGCGTAGCTCTCTTTGTTCTCCTCCCGTTAATCACCTTGGGTGTATTTTACTTCGGGATTCCTGGTACGGAATTCAATGGTGTCCGTCCCGGAGTTTTCTTCGGCATGGATTACCATTATAACAACGGTATGAATAATTCAGGTGCGGGTCGCATCATGGATAACCGCATTGTCTGTACTTCAGAAGAGGCCCAAGGGTATGTCCGCCAACGGCTCAATGTTACCTTTGGTGGCACTTACCCGACGCAAAGTTTCGTCATCACCCTCGTGAATTATCCTGCCGGCTATAAATACCAGTATAGTTGCAAGACGTGGTATGCCCAGCGGTTGAATATCGGTGGCACGCCTTTCTTCCGTAAAGGCTCTGAGGTGGGCGATGCGCAGCTCGATGCTGAGGTTGCCGCGAAGCATAAGTCGGTGGCCGATGCGGTCGAAGCGGCTCTCGAAGATTACTTTAAGTCCAAGGGCGCTAAGTAATCCGCGCCCATAGGTTGCCTTTGCTGTATGCCTGTTGTAGAACAGGCTTATGCCAAGTTCGTCGACCGTCGCTTTTGGCATCCTCGTAATCTGGACGATGCTTATGCCAAGGGTAACGGCTCAGGAGAAATATGTCTTCGAGGGTGATCCAATTTTTTATTCGAACACACAGCCCAAAGATGCAGCGACGGTTTTGAATGCTACCTTTAATGGTCGAGAAGCAGAGGTCCGCGCGTGGCCGGCACGTCAACGGCTACAATGGTTACTCAAGTCATTGGGCATACCCGAAGCTTCCCAGATCCTCGTTTTTAGTCGTACGAGTTTTCAGCGAAAGATGATCACGCCCGAAAATCCCCGCGCCCTTTACTTTTCGGACAATGCCTATGTCGGCTGGGTCCCTGGTGGTATGATGGAAGTTACTGTTTTTGACCCTGTGCTCGGAGCGACTTTCTACGAAGTCGACCCAGATGCTCAGGGCGTGCTGCTGCAACGTAGTGGTGAATGTCTTTCGTGTCATGTTACTCACGAAGAGACGCCAACGTTGAGAGACCGGTCGATTTTCCCAGATGCCCACGGGGATCCGCTTGGGGGTTCAAGTATATCCAATATCGATTGTGCAACGCCGTTGTCCCAGCGGTGGGGTGGATGGTATGTGACCGGCGGCGCCACGTCATTGCGTCACCGTGGCAACATCACGGGACAGTCAGCCGATGACTTTGGGAGAGTTCCGCGGGGCACGGTACTGCCAGTGCTCCCTGCCGAGGCTCACCCTGATAACTACCTTCAGTCAACGAGCGATGTCGTGGCCTTGCTAGTGCACGACCATCAGGTCCATATGCACAATGTCTTACTCGCTGCTTCGCAGCAGTCGCGCCTCGCTTTGTTCCGTTGGCCGATCATGCGCGAGGTCTTACATCTCCCAGCAGATGCGCCACCCTCGGGTTCCTGCCTGACTGTTTTAGAAAGTCAGGCCCGTAAGGTTATCGATGCACTTCTTTTTCGTGAAGAGGCAGCTTATCCAGAAACAGGTATTCATGGGCACGGTCCTTTTGAATTAGCCTATCGAGAAGGGCGCAAAGTTGACAGCCGCGGTCACTCGTTGCGTGACCTTGATTTAAAGACGCGCCTCTACCGTTATCGTTGCAGTCCATTAATCTACGCCGAGAGTTTTAGTTCAATGCCTCATGAGTTGAAGGTGTTGGTTCTCCAAAAGCTTTCGGAAGGGTTGTCCGCCACGGAACCTCCAGAAGCATTTCAGCATCTCGCGGATGACGAACGTACAGTGATCCGCCAAATCTTGATACAGACTCTACCGGGTTTTCCCAAATAACTTACCTTCGAGGAAAGTTCATTTCCCAAATAACTTACCTTCGAGGGAAGTTTATTTACCGAACAACTTCCCCTTAAGGGAAGTGCAGTTAGGTCGATTTAAAGTGGGGTGGCTGACGGGACTTGAACCCGCGACCCCCGGAATCACAATCCGGTGCTCTAACCAACTGAGCTACAACCACCATAAGGTCGCTTCCTTGCGGAAGGTTGTCCAATGCAGGGCAGGGCGTGGGTGGTGTCAACGCTAGTTCGTCCTTCTCATTTTGTTTCAGCGTTTTTCCTTCCCCCCGTAGGCTGCTTGCCGCTACCTATAAGGCTTCCGATGCCATTGTTCTCCGAATTGGGCCTGTCTGAGCCCGTCTTACGCTCCTTAACTGAGTGCGGTTATATTAACCCAACGCCCATCCAGGCGCAGGCTATACCCGTTGTACTTTCAGGCCGTGACTTGATTGGCGCTGCTCAAACAGGCACAGGCAAGACCGCCGCCTTTGCGCTCCCCACGCTTTCCCGTTTAGGTGCTGCCAGCGGATCCCCTCGCTGTTTGGTCTTGGTTCCGACCCGCGAACTGGCTCTGCAGGTCGACGAAAGTTTCCGCAAGTATGGCAAACACCTCGGTACGCGTACGGCCTTACTTTACGGTGGCGTCGGTTACGGTGCACAAACTGAGGCGCTTCAAAAAGGAGTCGATGTGGTCATTGCGACACCTGGCCGTTTACTTGATTTACACGAACAGGGCATTCTCCGACTCGATGCCATCCAAGTGCTGATCCTTGACGAAGTGGACCGCATGCTCGACATGGGTTTCATTGAAGACGTTTCGCGCATCATCCGGTTTTGTCCAAAGGAACGGCAGACCTTACTTTTCTCGGCGACGGCTGACGAGCGCGTTGGGAAGATTGCTAATTGGGCTTTACGCGATCCGGTGACCGTCGATGTGCGTACGGGCCAGACTGCCGCTGAGACGGTTGACCACGCCCTTTACCCAGTTGATGTCTTCCAGAAGTACGACCTGCTGCTCGAGCTGCTGAAGGGCTCAGATTTTAAGTCAGTCATCGTCTTCACGCGCACGAAGCGTGACGCCGATCGCATCGCCGAGTGGATTGAAGGTCACGGTACACCCGTCGCCACCATGCACGCCGATCGTTCGCAGACCGAACGCGTCCAGGCGCTTCAAGGATTCAAGAGTGGTAAGTATTCGATTTTAGTGGCGACGGATATCGCTTCACGCGGCCTCGATATTTCCGGGGTTACACACGTGATTAATTACAACGTGCCTGAGCACCCCGAAGATTACGTCCACCGTATTGGTCGTACCGGTCGCGCCGCTGCCGAAGGTGAAGCATTCACACTCTTCTCGCCTGACGAACTCCATCACCTTCAGCAAATTGAGTTACTCCTCGGGAAGCCTATCCCACGTCGGAAGCACGAAGGCTTCCGTTATTATTCAGAGCCTATCCTGAGCACGACTGGTAAAGTTGCAGTAGGTCCCCGTAAGCGTAATCGCTAACCATGTCGGGTGATGCAGATGATATTCATCTGCTTCGCGCTCTAGCCCTTGCGCGAAAAGGGTGGGGTGACACTCACCCTAATCCCATGGTCGGGGCGGTGATCGTCGAAGGTGGCAAGATTGTCGCAGAAGGCTTTCACGCTAAAGCTGGAGCTCCTCATGCGGAGGTGATGGCCTTGCAAGCCCTCGGACGTCGTCCCTTGGCTAGCGCTACGCTCTACGTGACCCTTGAGCCTTGTTCGACGCATGGACGTACCCCGCCGTGCGTTCAGGCGATCCTCGATGCAGGGTTACGTCGGGTGGTTGTTGGCACGGTCGACCCCAATCCTTTGCACGCTGGAAAGGGCATTGAATTACTACGTGGAGCTGGCGTCGATGTGACGCTCGCCTTTGGGCCGATTGAATTGGCCTGTCGCGAACATAACTTCCTGTTCAATCACTGGATGGTTCAGCGCAGGACTTTGGTAGCGATGAAAGTTGCCCGTGATGCCACCGGTCGCACGGTGCCCATTCCGGGACAACGTTTTATTACCGGAGAGCTGGCCCGCACGGACATGATGCAATGGCGACGCTTATTCCCAGTCATCGCAGTCGGTGCAGGTACCGCCTTGGCTGACAACCCACAGCTCACTGCAAGACTCCCCGAGGCTACGTTTGCTCCCGTGCGCCTGTTACTTGACCGTTCGGGTCGCACCGCAGGCCAGACTCACCTGCAACTTTTTTCGGACAGCTATCGATCGCAGACAGTGGTTGCCTTGGACGTCCGCCAAACGTCACCCGAGCAACGCGCCTGGTTTAAGGGAGAGGGTTTGCAGACTTTAGAAATTTCTACGGGTGATTTTCTGAAACAAGTTTTCCAAAACGCTACGGACTCTGGTTGGCTTGGTGTTTTCGTTGAACCAGGTCCCATACTCGGGAATGCTTTGCTCGCGGCTCGCCTCATTGAGCGTGCTTGGATTTACACAGCGCCATCCGGTAAAGCAGATCCAGTCTCTCAGCCTTGGCTCGATAAACTTTCCATCGTCGATGGTGCCACGATTGTAAATTTGGGCGAAGACACGCTTATTTCAGGCTCCTGGAAGTGACCTGTGGCATTTTTTGCGGTTAATTAGCCATCCAGTATCCTGTGCGCGCAGAGCCTGGTTTGTGTTGGTGGCAAGGTTTTAATCTCGACTTTTAGGCTTGAGTCTGTCTGATGCGGTGTGCGCGCCCAAGGGCACGGACGGTTCCTAAACCACCTAACTACAAACGCTTTATGACTGAAAAACTCCTCGATTCGAAGAAGAAAGAAAAACCGTCTTACACCTCACTCATTGAGAAGAAGCGCGATGGGGGTGAGTTCACTGCCGACGAGATACGCTATATCGTCGACTCCATTATGGACAGTGCGATGCCCGAAGCCCAGCAGGCTGCGCTCGCGATGGCCATCTACTTCCGGCAGATGTCGGCTCAAGAGACAGCTTCCTTTGCGGAAGAGCTACGTCTTTCCGGTGAATACATTGACCTCGATCGTCTGACTCAGCCGAAGATCTCTAAGGTCTCTACGGGCGGCGTGGGTGACAAGACTTCCATGGTCTTAGCAGCTCTCGGTGCGGCTGCAGGCGTCATCATGCCTGGCATGAATGGTAAAGATGAAGATTACATCATCTCCACCACTGATAAACTTTCGTCCATCCCAGGTTTAAAGACTAAGGTTACCTTAGATGCTTTTCGTGCGCAGCTTGAGAAGGTTGGCTGTTCGCTGACTGAGCAGTGCGCTGAAATCGCCCCTGCCGACGAGTTGCTCTATGTGCTCCGTCAACGCACGGGTACAACGCCTTCGCTTCCGTTGATTACCGGAAGTATCCTTGCCCGTAAGCTCGCCGAAGGCTGCGAAGGCCTCGTCGTCGATGTGAAGTGGGGCAATGGTTCCTTTATCCGCGATCTCGAACAAGCGAAGCAGCTCGCACGTATTATCACCCGCGTCGCGCGTAGTTTGAATCGCAAGTGCGTCGCCCTCGTCACTGACATGAATCAGCCTTTAGGTGATTCCGTCGGTACAGGCTTAGAAGTTCTTGAAGCCGTCCGTCTCTTGAAGGGTGAAGGCCCCGAAGATCTCCAGGATCTCGTTATGAAACTCGGCATGGAAGTCGTCCGACTCGCTGGCGTCGCGGGTTCTACGCTCTCTGCGAAGCAGGCTGTCGAGCGCCACTTGAAGGATGGTTCTGCTCTCGAGAAGTTTAAGGCCATGGTCCGCGCTCAAGGCGGCAAGACCGATTGGATTGATGATCCTAGCAAATTCCCGAAGGCGAAGTTTATCCGCAAGTTGCCTGCGCCGAAGCGTGGCTATGTGCACACGATTGACGCTGGTAAGATTGCCCAAGGCGTACGCTTGCTGGCGACCAATAAGGACGGTTCGCTCGACCCTTCGGTCGGCGTCACCGAAATCCGTAAGGTTGGCACGCAGGTCAAGCAGGGTGAGCCGCTTATCATGATTCACTATAATGATGAATCGAAGGTTGAGCTCGCACTCCCTTACTTCCGCGATGCTTACCGTCTCGCGCCGAAGCGCCCGAACGTCCCGCCTCTCCTCGTCGAGCGCGTGGCCTAAGTCGCCCGTACAGAATTAAAGAAGCCACGGCTAATCCCGTGGCTTCTTTGTTTTAAGAACTTTGTTTAGCGGCCGAGCGTTGTCTTTAGGAACGATGCCATCCGACTCCACGAGTCGCGATCAGCATCGGCATTGTACGCGGCGCCCTTGGAGTTATCGTTGCCAGCTGCTTTGTGCGTGAAGCTGTGAACGGCACCAGGGTACTGAATGAGGGTGTAGTCGACTTTATAGGTCTTCATCTCGGCTTCGAAGGCGGCGACATCTTTGGCGGGTACGTAGGGGTCGTCGGCGCCATGCAAGGCGAGCACTTTTGCTTTAATGTTCTTACCATCGCTTGGTGTGGGTGAGTCGAGGCCGCCGTGGAAACTGACCACGCCTTTGACGTTTGCGCCGCTTCGCGCGAGCTCGATCACGGTGGTACCACCGAAGCAGTAGCCGATGGCGGCAAGCCTGGAGGCATCTGTGCGTGGATCTTGGCTAAGCGCTTTGAGTGCATCGTTAACGCGCGTGCGAAGAAGGGGTCGGTCGCCCTTATACTTGCCAGCTACTTTGCCGGCTTCAGGTGGCTGTGGACGGACGCCTTTTCCGTAAATATCTGCAATGAGTACGTTGTACCCGAGAGCGGCAAGTTTACGTGCAGCTTCCTTTTCGTGGTCACTGATGCCTGTCCACTGGTGGACAACGAGAACACCGGGGCGTTTGTCTACATTGAGGGCATTGTCGTAGCACTGCCAGCCTTCGCAGATGACATTACCGGAGGGATATTCGTAAGCTTTCTCGATGATCGCCGCGGAGAGCGAACCGTTGGAAACGACTAAAGCGAATAGAGTAACGAAGAAGGCTTTCATGTTTGCCAACTTAAGAGACGCCGGAACCAGCGCAAGTACCTAGAGAATTAGGCTAAACCGCGCTTGGACCCACGTACGAAACTTAACCAATTCTTGGCGATTCTTCCGCCGGAAAAAGGTAAAGCACTTGCTTTCTCGAGTGCTTGTGTGGCGTTGAGGCCGTCGCGGTAGAAAGTGCGATGGAGTGACTTGGCTTCGTCTACTTCGGCTTCGGAGAAGCCATTACGCAAAAGACCAACCTTATTGATCATCTTGGTTTCCGCGGGGTTACCGTCAGCAATGACGAACGGCGGGACGTCCTGCGTAAGTTTGGAGCATGCTGCGACCATGGCATAATCACCGACCTGACAGAATTGATGCACGCCAGCGCTCCAACCAATGTTGATGTTGTTGCCGATGTGCACGTGGCCACCGAGCGCGGAGTGACTCGACATCACGAGGTGGTTGCCGACGACGCAATCGTGGGCGATGTGGGCATAGGCTAAGAGCACGTTGTCATCGCCCAGGGTTGTCCACTCGCCTTCTTGGGTACCAAGGTGTACACTAACGTATTCCCGGAACATGTTACGTGCACCAATGCGCAGTCCGGGGCGACCGGTCTTGCCTTTAAGGTCTTGGCTGCGACCGCCAATAACTGCAAAGGGGAATACTTCGCAATTTGCGCCGAGTGTCGTGTAACCTTCAACGCAGGCGTGATGGTGCAGGACGCAACCGTCACCCAAGGTGACTTCTGGGCCGACAAATGCATAAGCGCCGACCTTAACGTCTTTGCCGAGTTTTGCACCCGACTCGATGATTGCCGTTGGATGAATCACGCCTGGAAAGTTTCAACCTTCGGTGCCGCTATCAGCGACAGTGAACATGAGATCGGCCGAAGAAACGGTTTCGCCAGCGACTAAGCATTCGCATTCGGCACAGGCAATTTTGCCGCGAACCTTGGTAAGTTTTGCGCGGATTTCGAGGGTGTCGCCGGGAGTGACAGCTTTGCGGAATTTAACTTTATCTGCACTCATGAAGAAGACGACTTTGGGCGAGTCTCCGGCCTGAACTTTATTAAGCATGATTAAGCCCGCAACTTGAGCCATGGCCTCAACTTGTAACACGCCAGGCATCACGGGTTGTCCAGGGAAGTGTCCTTGGAAGTATGGTTCATTGATCGTCACATTCTTAATCGCCACGATTGATTCGGCTTCGAGCTTGAGCACGCGATCGACCATCACGAATGGGTAGCGATGGGGCAGGGCGTTGAGAATCTGACGGATGTTTAGTTCGTTGCCGACAGGACTATCGACGCTGACGCTGGCAACCTTGGCTTTCCCTTTGCTGGTCTTGGACTCCAGCCATTGCTTACGAATGGCTGCACCGAGGCGGGCGTTGAGTGAATGCCCAGGGCGGACGGCGATGATGTGTGCTTTAATCCGTACACCGGCAAGGGTGAGGTCGCCGACAATATCGAGGATCTTGTGGCGAACGAGTTCTTCCTTAAAACGCAGGGGTTCCTTGGTGATAACCTTGTCGCCTTTAAGCACGATGGCTGAGTCAAGTGAGCCGCCTTGGATTAAACCTTTTTTCAGCAACTCCTCGATGTCCTCGTAAATGGTGAACGTACGAGCGGGCGCAATTTGCGCCTCATAGGTTTCAGGATCTAAATCAATCGTGAGATGCTGGGTATGGATCCCGCGGTCATCGGCCGACGTGCATGTCACCCGGAAGCCATCGTGGGGCAGGGCTACGATCGAACGACTGCCTTCGTTGATCGTGATAGGTGCGGTGAGTGTGAAACTTTCTGCATCCTGAGCTTGGGTTACGATTCCTGCTTGTCGGATGAGTGTTGTGAAAGGTCGTGCTGAACCGTCGACAATCGGTGGTTCGGATGCGTCGAGTTCTACGATGCAGTTGTCGACTCCCATACCCGTGAGTGCGGAGAGAATGTGCTCAATGGTGTGAAGCTTGATGTGGTCTGAGGAGACAGTGGTTTTACGTTCCACTTCTGTAACCATATCGGAACTTGGGCGCACTTCAGGTTTGCCGAAGAGGTCGATGCGACGAAAGACTATGCCGGTACCGATGTTTCCGGGACGGAGGGTAAGGGTGACGTCCTGCCCGGTATGCAGGGATTTACCCTTGAGGGAAACTTCGCGCTCGATGGTTTGCTGCTTCATATTCCTACCTTAGTTATTCACAGCCTCCGCACGGTGTAAAGCGAGGGATTTGAGCATATTTGACCCCATTGATGCCGTAAAGAAGGGGGTATTTTGAGAGTTGTCTCACTTATTCAATCAAGACAGTAATCTACCATGCGTTTTCTAGCCATCCTTATGGCGTTTGCCGGAGTAGCCTTAACCGCTCAAGCGGCTACAACTCCAGCGACGACACCCGTCTTGCGTAGCTTGCGTGACCTCACGCCGCTCGAGCGCGCGAAGGTTGCTTCACGTCTGGGTTGGACGACTACCCAGGCTAACGAAGTCGCTGGCCGTGACAAGGATGCCATGGTGAGTTCCGACGGGCTTGCGCTTTACGTTTGTCGTTTTCCAGCTGTCGTCAGTAAATTAGTTCCGGGTGAAGATCCTGCAAGCTTCACAAACTCAGCTGAGTTTCCTCTGAATGAGACTTTCCTGCTTCACTCCCGTCCAGGTTCGAAGAAAACAATTTATCTAGATTTTGATGGCTGTCCAGACGGTCCTAAGGCTCGCTGGGGTAGTCCGAGTGTTACAGGTGTAACGGCTTATAACTTCGACGGTGATTCCAAAACCTTTAGCGATGCTGAACGATCAGATATTCAAAAAATATGGCGAATGGTGGCTGAGGATTTTGCCGTCTGGGATGTTGATGTAACTACTGAGCCTCCCACGGACGACGCTATTCGAGTTCTCTCCACGGGTGATGACACGTACGGGGTCATTGTTGGTATTGGTCCGCGCAAGGATAGTTCATTCCAGTCTGGTTCAGGAGGAGTTGCCTTTGTTAGTTCATTTAAATGGGGAGATGCCACGCCTTGCTGGGTCTTCAATATTGGCGGAAAGTATGCAGCTGAAGCTATTAGCCATGAAGTCGGACATACCCTAGGTCTCAGTCACGACGGCAAGACGGACGGCACCGAATATTACGGCGGCCATGCGAACTGGGGGCCTATCATGGGCGTCGGTTATTACGGAAGCGTCTCTCAATGGTCTAAAGGTGAATATGACTTAGCTAGTAACACCCAAGACGACATCGCCGTGATCACCAGTTATCTTCCTAAACTCACGGACGACGTTGCAGACAATATGGTGCGTGCTAAAGCCATTTCCGGAACAACCGTTCTCGAGCAAGGCATCATCAATAGTTCGACTGATAAAGACTGGTTCTCATTTAAGACAGGTTCGGGTCTCGTGACGTTGAATGTCAAAGTAGCCGCTTATTCTCCCAACCTTGATACCCGCTTAACAATTCTTGATAGCTCCGGTGGTGTTGTCGCTACCAGTGCGCCTAGTCGTTCAAGTACTTCCGATGCTCTGGAGTCATCCTTGATCATTCCGCTGGCTGAAGGGGAATATTATGCAGTGGTCGAATCCTCTGCTTCTGGAACGAGTGCAACCACTGGTTATACAACCTACGGGAGTATCGGTCACTACAGCCTCACGGGCACACTTCGTCCGAGCACATTGGTCAGTAAGCCGCCTGTTGCGTCGACTGTGGGAACTTCTCCGTTAAAAGGCTCTGCCCCTCTGACAGTGGGCTTTGATGGCACACAATCTTCGGATCCTGATGGTATTGTTGTCGGTTATCTTTGGACGTTCGATGATGGTACGACTGCGATTACCGCAAGTCCTACGCACACTTTCACGACCCCAGGGATTCACCCAGTAACATTGGTTGTGACGGATAATCAGGGTTTAACGGGCACGACCAATCTCGATATCGAGGTGGTCAATAGCCGCATTATTTTTGTCAGCGCTATTGTTCCAGGGTTTAGCGGATCAGGTGCAAGTGCGAGTGCCGACATTCTTGTCACGGTCAAAGACGACAAGGGCGCCCTCGTTAGTAATGCCATGGTTTACGGTCGACTTTCAGGTATCGGGCAGGGTGACGTCATCGGCCGTACGAACGAGAAAGGTCAGGTCCGTCTCCGTGGTCGTATTCCACCCCTTACGCGCGGTGCACTGACCTTTACGGTTACAAATCTCACGCTCGCTGGTGGCATCTACGATGCCTCCTTTAATGTGGAGACGACGGATAGCGTTTCGCGCTAATCGCTAATTGTCTTCACAAAAAAAGGCCAGCAACCACTGGCCTTTTTTATTGAGGGAACTTGCTACAGTCTCATTTGCGGATAAGGATGAGTTATGAAAAGGTCCTTCGCATTCCTGATGGCCGGGGTCTTTTTTGGGTTAGCTGGGACAACGGATTCTACCAATCCTTTGCTAAAACCTGAGCGTCAATCACGTGATGCTTATTCGGTGGACGAGGCTACGAAGGATAAGGCTGCTGACCATGTCCGCATGGACCGCGCAGAGTATCGGCGTGTCGCTGAGCGTGACCATGCGCTTAAAATCGATGGAAAGAATAAATCGCTTTATGTATGTGCCGCACCTGCGCGTTCATTAACAGGACCCGATAATTCTAATTATACAGGTACAGCAGCTTTCCCTTACGACCAGACGTTTAAGTTACACACACGCCCAGGTGCCACTCGGATTATTTACCTCGATTTTGATGGGCATACGACCTCGGGCACGGATTGGAATGATTCAGATAATGGCGGCAGGGATTTTACAACACCCCCGTTGGATATCGACGGAGACACCACGTCCTTTTCGGATGCTGAAAAAGCGATGATCCAAAATATTTGGCGTCGCGTCGCAGAAGATTACGCAGCCTTTGACGTCGATGTGACCACCGAAGACCCTGGCGTTGAAGCTATTCGTCAATCGGGCGATGGTGACACCACTTGGGGTATTCGTGCCGTGATTGGCGGTGATAGCAGTCAGTGGTTTAGTGGTGGTGCAGGGGGCGTCGCTTATGTCGGCTCATTTGGTTCATCGATCGACACGCCTGTTTTTGTTTTCTCTGACGACCTATCGGATGATGAAAAATGGATAGCTGAAGCGACTTCACACGAAGTTGGACATTCGGTTGGCCTAAACCATATGGGGCAATCCGGTCGTGGTTGGGTTGAATACTACGAGGGGCATTCCGATTGGGCACCGATTATGGGCGTCGGTTACGATCGGGCAGTCGTCCAATGGTCGAAGGGTGAGTATTCCTTAGCCAACAATACTGAAGATGAACTCGCAATCATCTCTACCTATGCACCACGCTTGGCTGGAGATCACGGTACCGATAGCGCAAGTGCGGCCACCGTTTCTGTTGAGCCTAGTTTTTCAATTGGGGGTGTGATTGTCGATAAGACGGATAAGGCATGGTATAAAATCACGACAGATGCGGGTACATTAAACTTAGCCGGTGTTGTGGCTTCTCTTTCGCCAAACCTGAAGCTCTCCATCTCCCTGGCAAATGCCGAAGGGACGATCTTTGCAACTTCGCCTGTCACGAGTCAGATGGGTACAACGCTTTCCACGGGCGTCCCCGCGGGCACTTATTACATCATTGTTGATGGGATTGGTACAGGTAATGCCCAAACCGCCTACAATGACTACAGTTCCTTAGGGCGTTTTACCCTCAATGCGACCTTTGTGGCTACGCCATTCAACAATCTACCGCCTGTGGCTTCAACCGTGGGTACGTCCGCCGGGTCAGGATCTGCCCCTTTTTCGATGAGCTTTATGGGCTCAGGTTCCAATGACCCTGATGGTACCATCGCCAGTTATCTTTGGGATTTTGGAGATGGTTCAACGTCGACGGACGCCAACCCTGTTCACATTTATACCGTAGTCGGAAGCTATACTGCTGTTTTAAAGGTTACGGATAACTACGGATACGTTGGTACCGCTTCGGTTCCGGTAACCGTTTCAACTAAAATATCCAAAAACACACCTGCGCTTAGTGTTTCATCCCTCAAGTTAACCTGGGCCAAATCTGGTAAGACAAATGTGAAGCCCCAAGCATTGGCAACCGTTGTCGATCAGACTTCGAAGGCATTTCAGTCTGCTAAAGTTACCTACCGTGTGGTGACGACGCCTTCGGGCGGTTCGCCTGTTACGACCACAACCTCAGCGATTACAGATAAGAAGGGTGCTGTCACCCTTCTTGGGACTATTCAGCCGACTGCGTTTACGGGTACAGTTCAATTCACAATCCTGTCGATCGAGGCTAAGGGCTATGTGTACAACTCGGCTGCGAATAAGTTCACGACCAGCATTTTATCGCGCTGAGTAGGCGCCAAACAGTTGTTCACATCTAGCGAGCGTTCCTTGACTCTCTCGGGTCGTAGTCAATCTTTGAGCCGTGCTTTTGGTCATCGATAATTATGACTCCTTTACCTTCAACTTGGTCCAATATTTCGGCCAGTTGGGAGTCGAGCAACGTGTCTTCCGTAATGACGAGATTACGGTTGAGCAGGCTCTCGCTCTGAATCCAGAGCGGGTGATGATTTCGCCAGGTCCATGTTCGCCCTCGGAAGCGGGTATATCATGCGACATCATCCGTGCCTTTGCGGGCAAGAAGCCATTATTAGGAGTCTGTCTTGGCCACCAAGCTATTGGTCAAGTTTACGGCGGTAAAGTTGTCCGTGCGCCGAATTTGATGCACGGGAAGACATCCCCCATCTTCCATGATGGTGAAGACCTCTTTCGTGGTATGCCGAACCCCTTCGCGGCTACCCGTTACCATTCGCTCGTTGTGGATCGTCCGAGCCTTCCTGAATGCCTTCAGGTAACCGCGTGGACGGAGGATGGTCTCATCATGGGCTTGAAGCACCGTACGCTACCTGTCTGGGGGGTCCAATTCCACCCTGAGTCCTTTGTCACCGAGCGCGGTTTGGACATTCTCGCTAACTTCCTTCGGCTCTGAGTTATGCAGTGCTCCCGCTGCCATCACGAAGACACCAAGGTGATTGAGACACGTCTGGTGAAGGGTAATCATGCCATCCGCCGTCGCCGCGAGTGCCTGGGTTGCGAGCATCGCTTTACAACTATCGAAGAAATCCTGCGTGAAGGTCTCGTTGTCGTTAAGCGCGACGGATCTCGTGAACCATTAGATTTAGCGAAGATTGCTTCCGGTATTCGCAAGGCGACCGATAAACGCCCGGTCGAAACCGAACGGATCGACTTACTGATTTCATCTGTCATCGAAGAAATTAACACGCGATTCGAAGACGAAGTACCCTCGAAAGATATCGGTGAAATCATCATGCAGAAACTTCAGTCGGTTGACCAAATCGCCTACGTGCGCTTTGCGAGCGTCTACCGCGAATTTCGCGATATCGAAGAACTAGCCCGTGTCATCGAACAATTGCGTAAGGGAGGAAAGGTGCCATGACCGCCGCTGCTGCTGCCGCCGCTGCGGCTGTTCGTGCAGCGCGCTTACGAACTTTCCATGCGCTTTTGGCGACGTTGGCTGGGACAACCCCTGAGCTGCGTCGTGATATCGATGCTGTTTTGCGGGTCGTGGAATCAGAGATCTTACCTTCGCGTGGCTTAGACTCCGAAGGATTAGTGAGTGCTGCTCGGCAGATTGTCTCGCTGATTTTACCCGTTGGACGCACGCCAGATATTGCTGTGCTGGATTATCGCGACCAGCCGTTTGATCCGCTTTGGGCGGGTGGGGCAGTCGAGAGAGCTTTGGCCCCCGTCGACGGTTCGTCGGATGTCTTACTGTGGGTTGTTGGCTTGCAGGACCAATTTTTGGGCGGTCAACGTGCCCGTTCAGCTCGGTATCAAGGAGCGTATGACGCTGCCGTTGATACATTGAATGGATTAACTGCACGTATGTCTGGCCGTGGGCGTATTACCGTGGTGGTTCTCTAAACGTGTCCAAGACACTCTTCCAGCGCATTGCCGATCGGGAAATCCCGGCAACATTCTTGCATGAGGATGACCTCTGTATCGCTTTTCGCGACATTGCCCCACAGGCCCCGGTGCACGTTCTCGTTGTCCCACGTAAAGCCATTCCACGTATTGCCGAAGCTTCTTCGGACGATCAAG
>CAIYUD010000226.1 GCA_903929325.1 uncultured Opitutia bacterium
GTCAGGGCGAAAGCCAGACCATAGACGGCGTAGACGTACCGCTGCAGGAACAGAACGCCACCCTGCTGGTACGAAACGGGCGTGCCGTCCGGAAGCTGGGGTGCCGCGCCGAAACCGTACAGAACCGGCTCTTCGTGGTAGTTACGGGGAATACCTTCCTGCTCGCGGAAAACACGCGACCATTCGTCGGTACGCTGATCATAGACGCCGTCGAAACACTCGTTGAGGATCGGCTCAACAATCGAACGGAAATCTGTACTACGCATTGGGGCTGCCATGATTCAGTCCTCCTTATGCAACTGCAGTAAATGCGCCGAAGAACTGCGACTGCGCAACCACCACTCGAACCACGGTGTACGCATCGCCCCAAGCGTTATCAACGCCTTGACCCAAATCAACAACCCGAAGCTGAGCCTGAGCGCCAGCGGCGGCTGCCGTAGATGCACCAAGAGTGCATTGCGACAGGCCAGTGGTGGTCGAACCAGCGGCGATGTTGCTGAAGTCATACTCGCCACCAACGGTGGTCTGAGCCATCGAGCCGTCAGCCTGAATTTCATAAACGATATTGCTATCGTTGTAGAAATAGGCAATGCACGATCCAGCAATATAGGCAGTGTTCGCGGGCCAGTAGTTGGACACGCGGCGACGGCCAGTGGTATCAGTCCACTCGACACCAGCGAATGCGCCAACAAAGGCGTCACCCACGGCGGCGGGGATGATGGTGCCAAGCGTACCGCCACCAGCAGTGCTGGCATAGGCAACGGGTTGGCCTTTCAGAATGGCAGTGGCATAAGCCGAAGGGATACCGCCAGCAAGCGCTTGTGCGCGATCCAGACCCGAAGGGTGAAACGCGGGACGCATACCAAACGGAGCATTAGTAGCACTCATTGCATAACTCCTTATTAGTAAACAGCCTACCCTTGGAAAACAGGAGCAGGCGCCGGTACGTCAATACTTCCCAATCCTTCGCCTTCAATCTTGCCCAGATTCTTGCCTGAGCTATCACGGCCTGCCATTTGTTCTGCCTGAAGACGGATTTTGTTCGCCTCTTCAAGCGGAGCCTCATGGTGGAAATGAGCCATTACGTCCTGATAGATTTCCATCGGGATTTTAAACAGCAGCATTTCGTTGCACGCGACATAACCAACATGCTCGCCAGCCTTGACTTTGTAGTTATCAAACCCGGGCAGTTCTTCCGATAAAACGGGAACGTATCCAAGCCTAATACGCTTATCAATACTGTCGTATGAGTTGGTAGTAGAAAGCCAGCAAAGGTGCCAGCCCTTCATATTCGGAAGGCTAGGCAATGCACTTTGTACCCATTCATCCTTCCACATCTTTCGACGCTCTTCGGACGAAACAAGCAAGTTTTCCGGCGACTCTCGATCAGGGTCAAGACTAGCGCGGGTTTCGCGCCCACCAGCAGAAAACGATTTCTTTAGACGTGAATCCATGTTTTAGCTCCTATTCCCATTTTTTTGTCGTGCTTCCATCGCGTAACGCCGAATCATTCGGGCTCGCTTTTCCGGGTCATCCCAAAAACCAGCTTCTTTCATGGCATTAACTTGTTCTCGCGTTAGCGTTAACGAGCCTTTTGATCCATTAGTCGAAGGTGATTCTCTGCCGGAGCCAGTCACAACATTTCTGGGTCTAGGGGCCGATGGCCTTTCGTCCTGACTGTCAGTATAACGATGAGGCAAATACTTTTGCAAGCGATTGTCAAGTTCCTCCCAATAATCGGGAGTCCTTGGATCAAAACCCTCTTTAGAAAGCCGCTCATCAATACGAAGAGCAACATCAGACTCTTCATCACCGGCATTCGGGTCATACCAAGTGTTTCTGGCCATCCATTCCCTTGCATATCGCTGCAATAACGGGTCAGGGGCTTTAATAGTCTGCTCTTTAGGCTGACTCGTTGCCTGTCGCTTAATGTTTTGCAGTGCATCATGGTTTTTGCTGGCCTCAACCAGCATATCTTGGGCGCTAACAAGCAATTCGCCATTGCTAGTCTCAGCAGCCTCCTTGATTTTCTGCTTCGCAAACATAATCCGAGTTTGCTGATCTTCAATTGCCTTATCCACTCGCGCTAAATCAGCGGAATGAGTCTTTCTCTCGATAACCGAGAGCCTTTCAAGCAATTGCTGATTTTGCCGCTCAAGATTGTGCAGCTTAATCTCTTTTTCCGTTGAAACCTGACGGTGATACTCCTTGCGCTTCTGCCTTTTCAGGCGTTTTGCCTCTCGCAAAGCCTCTTGGTCGGGATCAACTGACCCAGTTGCCGCGATTTCGGCACGTTTTGCCTCATCGTCAGCAGCATCTTGGTCTTCTGGACCGTGATCATCGCCTCCAGAGGCAAGACTTTCGGGCAAATCGACAGTAGCCGACCCGTCCTGAGCCTCTTGAACGATGATTTCGTCGTCTTTTGAGCTTGATTCGGTACTCATTAGATGAACGCCTTCATGGATAGCGGGTCGCCGGTCACCGTTGCAATGATTTCATGGTCATTCAGGACCATAAACAGCACCGGATCCTCATCCTCCTTGGCACCCGGGAGAGGAACCTCCCACCTGTCTCCGCCCCATTTGGGAACTCGGACATATTCGCCAATATCAACCCAAAGTCCTTCGACCCAAGGCTCCATCGTGTCCCGCTTGCGGAACGCCAAAGGCCCAAGAGCAATGACCTTGCCAACCATGTTTTGCCACTTCTCGGTTTCTCTGGTTTCTTCGACCAAGATAATCCCGGCGGCAGTGGTTTTCTTCTTGGTACGGCGCAGTTGCACCAAAACTCTAGCACCAAGAGGCTTTGCACCGGGGTCTACAGCAGGAAACGAATCCTGCAAATCAGCGGAATTACCCGCTACCGTGCTATCGATCACGTTCATCTTCTTTAAGAATGTTATTTAAAATCTCCAGAGAATTCTGAAGACCACCATACTCTCCAACTAATCGCTGATATGCCGCCCAATCAGAGGCTTTACCCTCTGCAAGCGAAACGGCAATATCATCCATGCGGCTATGAACCGCACCGATAAAGTCGGATTCATACCTCATGCGTTTTTCTTGTCGATACCTTTATTTGTAAAGTTGCCGTGATCGCTATTAGCCAGAGGCTGCGTCGGCTTTTTCTCCTCCTTTAGTGACTCACCGTTAATCCAAGCGCCGGATCGATTGCGAACATGATAGTTAACATCTTCCGACTGATACTCTTTTACCGTGTCTTTCATGATTCCCGTCCTAGTTGACGTTGAGAAAATTGATTCAGCGCAACGGCTGACTCTTCCTGCTCTTTACGCAGCTTTGCTTCTTCTGCGGTAAGTTCTGCAGTCTTCATACGCTCTCGCGTAAGGTTGTTTTCAGCATTCATCGCAATATCAGCGGACAGTTTCCGATCCGCCAAGCTTGCATCGTGCTGCATGCGTGCCATATCAATTTGCTGCTTGGCCTGATCTGCTGCAGCCCTGCGCTGCGTTTCTGCCATCGAAGCCTTGAGAACAGCAATTGCCTCGCCTTCCATGGGAGGCTCAGGTTTAAATTGTTTGGCAATCTCACCAAGCTTCTGAAGCGCAGGCATAACTTGCGCAAACACCTGCTTAGTATCCAACTGAACATGATTGGAGGCAATCGCAAGGCTCTTGTCCAATTCAGCAGCAATCGGATTGTCTTCGTATTTGGGCAGTTTAATTGACCCGTCTTTAAGAGCATAAGATTTTGCTTGGCTCGTATACCACAACATCATATGTTGCTTAATATGCTCCAGCGCAAACGGGATGAATGTCGGGGCCATTAGCGCACTGCTGCCCAAAAACGGATCCATCGCAAAATTTAAATGCGTTTGGATATGCGCCAAATGATCCTGCCTCGGATAAGCGAACGCGGGCTTGCCAAGCGTCATTGCCGAGTTTTCATCAACCGCATCAATCTCTGCAGGCTTGGCAGCCAACGGCATAAGCTCATCAACGCCCGGCACCTTCATCTGCTTCATAACTCGGCTCAGCACGGCACGCTGATCGAACGCCTGCGGATATTGAGTCATAAGCGCAAGCACCGCTTGGCTCTGAGCCATCCGCTGGGTTTCGCTGAAGATATGCGGATCGCTGACCGGAACAACATCAGTGTTCCTTGCGAAATCCTCTTTAGAGATTTCCAACTCGGCCACAACATCGCCACGCTTTTGTTCATCCAAATACCAGCGATTGATGCGGCTCAAAATACCCAGCAGCTTGTACTGCGAAGCATGCAGTCGGGCATGAATAGCTGAAAATACCTTGGCGCCTTGCTCGATCAGGGCCTGCGTAGTCCCAACAGGCATATTGGAATTAACGTCGGCAATCTTTTCTTCGGCGGTTGAGACAACGCCCTTGGCCGCGCCATCCAGCCACCCAAGCAGATTGAACAGAACCATCGACGGCGGATTAAACGGCATCGGCATTGCAATCTTGCGGATATCGTCAACGCCGGGAGCCCCCTCGATCTCGGTCACCTGAGTGATCTCTACTTGCTGGGTCTGCCCTGAAATCCGAGCCCCTTTGAGCTTCAGCATTGTCAGGGAGTTATTGACGTGCGCAGTATCCAGCAGGGCCCTCAGAGCGCCTGTAAGGGCTGCAGAAAGCCCTCCGATAAGATGCGGCAGGCCAATAGCGTAAGCGCCTCGCCACGGGATGAACTTGAACTCGACCAGCCAATCCAGCTTGGTCATCGTTTCGTCGCCGTTCTCCCAGTTGCGGTACAGGCCAACTACCTTGCCCTCTAGCTCATCAAGCATCAGGATGTACGGAGCCGACTCGCCCTTGGTCAGCTTGTCGTCATCCAGATCCAGCCATGTATAGATGTGGTAGATGATCCTTGCGCCGTCGATGTTGTCTTCGTACTTGCGGCCCTCGACCTTGTTGTTGGCCTTTTCCGAATGAGTTTCGTCCGGCTCCATCGTTGCCCGGATTAGGTCAATATCTCGATACAGACCAGTCTTGACCCGCTGTTCAAACTCCCACTCGGTGATCGTATGGATCTCGGTCACACGCTGCGCGGTGTAGAAATTCACTGCTGCAAACGGCACGATCACCTTGTCGATGGGCATGAACTCAGCGCATGGCCGACGCTTCTTCTCGTCAAACCATAGCTTCATGTATTGCGAACCGCCAAGGGGCAACTGCGTCAGCAACTGCTCCTGTTCGTCACGGAACTCTTCGATCTGTTCCGTAAGCTGCCAGTTCATGTAATCGCGTTTGCGCTCGGCACGCTCCGTCTTCTCGTCGGTCACTTCGCCAAGGATCTGCGTTCTGGTCGGGCCGTCAGGCGGGAACATCTCCTTAATGGCACTGGACGCGAAGTCAACGCACGCCTCTGCCATTACAGGATGGACTACCCGGCTCGCTCCAGTGAACTGAGCACCGCCCGGCGCGTCATCACCAAGACCAGTACGTCGGATCCCCTCTTCGTACTGCTTGTCGCGCTTTTCTCTGGCCTCCTTATCCTTCTCAATCAGGTCAAGGTAGCGCATCCCGATTGAATCGAGGTCGAGAAAGTCCAGCTTTTCAGCAAGGTTCTCGTAGAAATCAGGCGTTTCGTCGGGGCCACTAAAGTCATCAAGATTGACCACCGCACTGCCATCCGCCATCTCGGTGACGTTCTCGTCATCGGTGGCCGGCGCTTTCGCGTTACGTCCGCAGAGCTTTCCCAAGACGCCGTATCGGTAGATTTCACGCTTGAGGACATTAACAAATGAGCATTTTCTTTCCAGAAGACGAGGGACGCGAAGTCCCAGACACAGACTATCAACCAATTTTACGCACCGAGTTGGTAACGGGCGCAGCAGGCCCGACCGGATCGCAGGGCGAGAAGGGAAATACGGGCAATACTGGAGCGGGAGTAGTAAGCGGAGGA